>NZ_JBQQCA010000009.1:0-140315 GCF_052246635.1 Streptomyces sp. 6N223
GGGTACGGCCTGCGTTCACTCACCCCGCCACCCCAACAGACCACCCGGCCCGGATCAGCGGATTCCCGCCCACGCCCACACCCTCAGGTGACGACAGAACTGCCTAAAAACACACGAACCGCCCTCTGAAGACCCCAGCGGCCGTGAGGCTGCGGGGGTCTTGGTGTTCACGGTGTCGGCTTTATGTTCACGGTGTCGGTAGGGAGGTGGGCCTCGTGGGCCTGGCTTGGTGCAGGGAGCGGGGTGGCTGGAAGACTGGATGCCTGTGACTCATCTTGATCTTGCTCGCCGTATCCATGCCGTCTCTCATCTGACGGGGACGTTCACGCTTCGGTCCGGACGTAGCGCCACGGAGTACTTCGATAAGTACCGGTTCGAGGCCGATCCCGTTCTGCTGGACGAGATTGCCCAGCGGATGGCGCCGCTGGTGCCGTCCGGCACGGAGGTGCTGGCCGGCTTGGAGATGGGCGGTATCCCGGTGGTGACCGCGCTCGGCCGACACACGGGGCTGCCCTGCGCGTTCGTGCGCAAGCAGGCCAAGGCATATGGCACCTGCCGTCTCGCCGAGGGCGCCGAGATCTCGGGCCGGCGGGTGCTGGTCGTTGAGGATGTGGTCACCAGTGGTGGACAGATCGTGCTGTCGACGGTGGACTTGCGGGGTTTGGGGGCTGAGGTTCATGAGGCTTTGTGCGTGATCGATCGCGAGCAGGGTGGTGCGGATGCCCTCGCGGCCGAGGGCATCCGCCTGGTGTCGTTGCTGACGGCTGAGGATCTGCGGGCCGCTGCCGCGTGACCGGCAGGGCTGGTCGTCAGTCTGTCGCGACGCTTTCGGCGATGCCGGCTCGAGTGGAGGACTCGTCCACCATGGACTTCTCCTCGGTGAAGGCGGCGACGAGGGACTGCCAGGCGAGGTTGTTGAACGAGCGGGGCAGGCCGCGGCTGGTGGCGTGGATGAGGTCGACGGCGTCGTCGGAGAAGAGGGGGTCGGAGCGGCCGGCGATGGTGAGGTGGTGCTTGATGTAGCTGTCGGTCTCCTGCTTGGTCATGGCGGGCATCTGGTAGCGCAGGCCGATGCGCTGGTCGAGGGCGGCCAGGACGCCGAGTTTCATCTTCTTCCGCAGGGTGGGCTGTCCGATGAGGAGGACGGCGAAGGGGGTGTTGGAGTCCATCTCGCAGTTGGTGAGCATGCGGATGGCGTCGAGTTCGTGGTGGCCCAGGAGGTGAGATTCGTCGATGACGATGACGGGGGTGCGTCCGCGTTCGTCGACCTCGGCGGCGAGGGCCTCGGTGGCCTGGGCGGTCAGGCTGGCGGAGTGGAATCTCGGGGTGCCGCCCAGGCTGGTGACGATCAGGTCGTAGAGGCCGCGCATGCCGACGGCCGGGTTCGGCAGGTAGATCACGGTGTGCCGGGCGGGGTCGAGGGAAGCGACGGCGGCCCGCAGGGCGAAGGTCTTGCCGGCGCCGACCTCGCCGGTGATGACGCCGAGTGCGCGGTTGTTGATGCACCACACGATGCGGGCGGCGGCTTCGGCGTGTGCGCCGTGGCGGTGGAGCATGGAGGGGGCGAGGTTGCGGCCGAACAGGGTGCGGGTGAAGCCGTAGAAGCCCTGGACGCGTTCGATCACGGGTGATTCTCCCGGGTGTGGTCTTCCAGCAGGGACGCGTAGTTGATGCCGTGGGCGGTGCGGGCGTCGTGTTCGGCGCCCAGGATCCTCAGGTAGTCGATGCCGGTGTCGGGCTTGGGCTGGGCGGGGATCTCGGCGGTGGCTTTGGGGTGGGTGTGGCGGCCGACGGTGTGGGCGACGGCCTTGCCCAGGGTCCGGCCGCGGTGGCGGACTTCGATGTCGGCCAGGTCGAAGGGGTCGAAGACCAGCTCGACCTTCATCCGCGCCAGGGCGGGGTCGACCTGGTAGGTGTTGCCGTGCAGCGAGACCGTCGCGGTCTTGGTCACCGTGCGTGTCTCCGACCAGAGAAACGCCTCGCGCAGGTCGGCTGGGGAGGGCAGCGGCAGCGGTCTGGGGATGGAGGCCAGCCACCGTTCGATCGGCGCCTGGGTGGTCTCGGAGTGCACGGTGCGGTGATAGACCGTCTCCACCCAGGCGGTGAACAGCCGGTTCAGTTCGGCCAGGGAGGCGATCCGCTCGGTGGCGGCGTCGTCGAGCTCGACGAGGAACTGATCCCGCACCGTTCGAAAGAAGCGTTCGATTTTCCCGCGTCCTTGGGGGCGTCCGGGGCGGGAGTGGGTCAGCCGGATGGCCAAAGAGGCGCAGGCCCGCAGCAGCCAGGTGTCCACGAACGCCGAGCCGTTGTCCACGTAGATGCTCTCCGGGACGCCCCGGGCGGCCAGAGCCGGCCGCAGAGCGGCGGCCAGGCGGACGGTGTCCTCGGAGTAGCCGAACCGGTGCCCGACGATCGCCCGGGAGTGATCGTCGATGAACGCGAAGAGATACGTCTTGCGGCCGGCGATCTTCGGCCCGTGCAGGGCGTCCCCGGTCCACAACTCGTTCGCCCGCGTGGCCTCGAACCGGCCGAAGGTGCCCGTCTGGGTCGCGGGCGGGACGTTCAGCCCGGCCTCGGCGAAGTGCCGCTGCAGCGTGCGGTCGGTCGGCGACCAGCCTTGGGTCTGCCGCAGGATCCGGCGGACCTGCGCGGCGGTCCGCTCCGGCTTCTCCTTCTTCAGCGCGACCGCCAGTTCAAGCACCTCCGGTGGCGTCCGGGGGACCGCCTTGCGCGGCTCGGGCACCAGCGCGGCGAACCCGCCGGTGCGGTAGTAACGCGCCCACCGGTCAAGGGTGTTGCGCGAGACGCGGACCTGCCGGCCGAACGGATCGGTGTGCTCGGCCGCGGCGATCCGACGGCACAACGCCCCGCGCTGGCGGGTCGAGAGCGTCGGATCGAGCAGATCCTGAATCAGCGAATACCGGAACAACGCCACCTGCCGGGCCTTCTCCGCCCGGCGGCGGTCCTCTTCCTCCAGCGAAGCCATACGGGCACCTCACCTCGCCTCGATCACCGTCCGCGACCATCGCGGACAGACGATCAAGACTTAACGGCAGCCTCCCGCCCCTGCCCAGAGGCAACTCGTGTTGCTCATCGCCCGGAAGACACACAGGTCAGCAGCCCGCCGTGAAGACAGCGGCAGGCGAACTCCCACCGCGACACGGTGAAGATGCCCGGCCACCTGGCCGCCGCGGCCTCGGCGGCGGCCATCACCGCGAACACAGCGTCACCCACCGCCGAGCCCGCAGGCCGCGGCGGATCCGGATCAACAGCAAGCGCAACCTGGGCGACGGTGAAGAACCGCCGCACCTCCTCCGCCCTGGACCGAAAGGCACGCAGCCAGCCCCGCACCGTGCTCTCCGTCCGCCCCAACCTCTCGGCGATCGGCCGGTGCCCCATCCCGCTGGCCGCTATCTCCAGCCCCGCCCCGATCACCGCCACCGCGTCCGCCCGCCTGGGCACCACCGTCTGGGCCAGCAGCACCTGCGTCACCCCGCAGCCCCGGCACCTCGCCCGACGAGGCCGGAGCAATAGCTTCGCTCCCCGCTCGCCCCGCACCACCCGCGGCCGGCCATGCCCCCACGGCCCCAGCACCGCTGAACACAAGGGACACCGCAACCGGCCGTCCCGCAGCTGCCGCTCGACCACGAACACGTCGGCGTCGACGATCAGCAACCCAGCACCTCCGTCCGCTTCGTGTTCACCGTGTCGTCGCACACGAAGCAGGACGAAACTGCCCAACAAGATCATCAATCATGTTCACCCAGAACGTCGCGAACCCCCACCTACGTGGTCACGCAGAGAGTCGTCCAACAACCCATGGCGCCGCCGTCCGCGCCTTCGAGGAAGCCGTGCGTGTCGTGGTCCGCCGCGGACGTGTCTGACAGCCCGGAACCCGACGACGACCCGGAACGCACCCGTGACGGCGGGCACGCCCGCCCGCGCCCGCGCGGCAAGAAACGCGAACAAACCACCAGAACCCGCCGCGCAGCCCGCCCACCCACCACGAACAACCACCGCCAACCCCCACCCGGGCGTGGGAGACCGCGCACCGTGCCCCACAACGCGATCCACGACCACGCGCCCGCGCGCGTCCCAGCCCAGAACCCGATGAGTCCATTTTCGTCCGACACCGCTCCCCCGGCAGTCCCACACCCGTCACAGGCACTCCGGCCAGCGCCCTCACCCCTCACACTGCGCCACCCACACACCGACCAACCCGCACTCCGTGCAACGCCACACCAACGACGGAAAACCCGGCCCCGTACGATTCAAGAACGCCGTCTGGACATAACGATCGGCGCCAGAACTTCACCGGATTCGGTAACAAGCTTCAACACCACCCCGGCGCGTAGCCCTTCAGCGGCCCCGCCCACACAAGACGCCCACCAGCAGCAACCCCCACCACCCACACCCTGAAACCGAACGCCGAACCCACCGAAAACCCCACACCAACCACCACCCAGCGGGGGTCGGCACCCTGCGCGCCTTGCCTTCTCGCCGTCCGCTCTATCGGCCACCGATCGGGTAGCGGGCGAGTACGAGGCGGCGCACCTCCCGGGCACCGGCCCTCAGAAGGAGTGCCCTATGTGCTCAGGCGGTGACTGCGCCGCCCTTGTCCTCGGCCCGCTTCTCCAGGAGCGGGCCGAGGTCGTCTGCGCAATGGCGCGTGTCGGCGGTCAGCGGCCTCTGGATCAGTCTTCATCTGGCTCCCAGCCTTCAGGCGGCTCCTCGTCTGGTTCCCAGACGTCGGCGGGATCGAGGACGACGTTGAACGCCAGTTCCTCGAGCTCCCCCCACAGGAACTCGTCTTCAACCTCTAGGTCGCAGGCAGAACAGTCGAAGACGTCTGGGTCAGGATCAGGACTTCGTGATCTTCGGTTTCTCCCCAGCTTGTTTCACCAGCGGCCCACCCTTGAGACCCGCATGAGAGACAAGTCTTCGGTGCCTCCCGCCGCTGGCAACAGCGGCACCGACGGGCGAGCCGGCGGGCGAGCCGCCCACCGGCCGGTCGAACGCGCGAGCAGGCAGCCGCATCGCCCGGAGTCCCGCCCGGTACCTGACACCTGGTGCCGACGCCGCCGACGAAGCAGCGTCAGTGGTGGTGGCCGTGCCGGCCGAGGGTCTCCACGGGGGTCGCGCCGGGGCGGGTCCACTGCGGCACGGGGCGGCTGGCCGGGCCCCAGGTGGTGTTCTCCTCGGCGTCCGAGCGCCAGTACCAGCACGGGCTGTGCCCCTCGGGCCAGCCCTCGGGATTGTCCTCCCACGCCTCGCCGCGGCCGTAGGGCGTCATGTCGAGGAGGCCGAGGGACCCGTTGACCCGCTCGTTGCCACGGCCCGTCGTGGAGTAGGTGAGGAACACGCGGTCGCCGTCTCGCAGGAAGCAGGTGAGGTAACCCATGCTGCCGCCGACCGGCGCGTCCACACCGCGCACCGAGTACCAGGGCTGGGTGTAGCCCATGAACGCGACGTGGGAGGCCACCTCCTCCCACCGGCCCGTGGTCAGGACGGCGAACGAGACGCCGCGGGCGTTGAGGTACACGGCGTCCTTCAGGTGCCAGGCCGTGGTGGTACAGCCCTCGCACTGCCCCTGATGCGGTGCGCCGTCGTACCACATGTGCTGGTAGACCACGAGCTCGTCGCGACCCTGGAACAGGTCCAGGAACGGGACCGGGCCGTCGCCTCCGACGACCTCGACCCTCCCGTCGAACTCCACCATCGGCAGCCGGCGGCGGGCCGCGGCGATGGCGTCACCCTCACGGGTGTGGGCCTTCTCGCGGACCAGCAACTCGTCACGGGCCGCCTGCCAGGTGGCCAGGTCGACCACGGGCGGGCGGCCGGGCAGCGCGGTGGTCGGATCATCCGGCGTGGTCGTCATGGTGTCCTCCGTGGTCTCTCGTACCGGGCAGCGTCGAAACGACCGTCCACGACGGTCAAACGACGGTCACCAGAACAGACTCGCCACCCGGCCGGAACTCATCGCAACAAGGCGCCCCGGGCCGAGCCCACACCGACCGCGTCACGCCGTGCGGCGCCGCACAGCGCTGTGGCACGCCGGGCGACCCCCCCCTGCTGGGTCCCGGGTGGCGCGGGTTGGGTGGTGTCTTGTGCCTTGCCGGAGCGCTTTGTGTGGCCTGCTTGCCGTTCCTGCCGGACCGGGTGGCCCTGGGCGGTGGCTGGCGGCGGTGGGCTGTGAAGGCGCACGTGATGAGGGGCCCGCCTCACCGCTCCACGAACCACACCTCACCAAGGCGTGGCATCACGTCCCCTGAGGAGGACGAGGCACGGATCCCATCACCGGAGCACCGGAGCACCGGAGCACCGCCAGAGCCGAGCGATTTGCTGACATGGCAACAAGGCTCGTCCGCACAGCAGTGCCCGCAGCATGCTCGGCACTGAGCTCAAGGCACGGCGGCTCGACGGCGGTCGTGGCACACGCAGGCCGATGGATCCGGAGGACTCATGCCACTGCACGTCACGGACGTCACGCACCGCCTGGTCTCCTCATCGGCTGGCCGGATCCACCTGGTGGAGCAGGGAAGCGGGCCGCTGGTGCTGCTCGTGCACGGTTTCCCCGAGTCCTGGTACTCCTGGCGCCGCCAGCTGCCGGTTCTGGCCGCGGCCGGATATCGCGCGGTCGCCCTTGACGTCCGCGGCTACGGCCGCTCCTCCAAGCCCGCTGACACGGGCACCTACCGGATGCTCGACCTGGTGGAGGACAACGCCGAGGTGGTGCATGCCCTGGGCGAGGAGTCGGCGGTGATCATCGGCCACGACTGGGGCGCGACCATCGCCGCCAACTCCGCCCTGCTCAGACCGGAGGTCTTCCGCGCAGTGGGGCTGCTCAGCGTTCCCTACACACCACGCGGCGGACCGCGGCCCAGCGAGGTCTTCGCACAGATGGGCGGGGACGAGGAGTTCTACGTCTCCTACTTCCAGCAGCCAGGCCGCGCCGAGGCCGAGATCGAACCCGACGTGCGGGGCTGGCTCGCAGGCTTCTACGCGGCGCTGTCCGGCGACACCATGCCCGGGCCGGGGGCTCCGGACCCGCACTTCGTCAGCAGGGGCGGGATGCTGCGTGACCGGTTCCCCGCCGGCAGGCTTCCCGCCTGGCTCGACGACGGCGACCTGGACGTCTACGCCGAGGAGTTCGAGCGAACCGGCCTGACCGCGGCGCTGAATCGGTACCGGAACATGGATCGCGACTGGGAAGACCTCGCCGTCTTCGACGGCGCCCCCGTCACCCAGCCGTCGGTGTTCATCGGCGGCCGCCTGGACGCCTCCACCACGTGGCTGGCCGACGCGATCAACGCCTACCCCGCCACGCTGCCCGGGCTGGTCTCCTCCCACCTCCTGGACGACTGTGGCCACTTCATCCAGCAAGAACGCCCCGTCGAGGTCAACCAGATCCTCACCGAATGGCTGGCCGCCCTGCCTGCCTGACGCACGCACGCACGCATGCAAGGCCGTTTGGTGCTTTTCGAAACAGAGGTTCTGGCTCAGGCTTTGTGGCCCGTGCACGCTAGGTGACGGCGTTGACGTTTGGGCTGTGGAACCGGGAGACCGGGCCGGAGATCAGGAGTGGAGGACCCAGCGCGCGGGGAGGACGCGATTGCGGCGTCCCGGTGGCGGTCGATGCCGGCGGCGAGGGTGTGCAGGCTGGGCGGTCTCCTGCCGGACAGCCGGACAGCGTCGAGCCAGACGGGCAGGGGCTCGCTCTGGCCGGTTCTCCCGCCGAAGCGTGGACGGCTCCTGGCGTTCGCTGCTGGTCAAGCCGTCGCGATCGCCGTCGTCGCCCTCGGCCTGGCGAAGGGCCCACTCGCGCACCGCGGGCCTGGTCGGGACGGCCGCGGCGTGATCATCTGGCGTGGCCGTGGTGGTCCACGAGGGCGGCCAGAAGCCGGGCCAGTAGCTCGCGTTCCGGCGGGGAGAGCGGCGCGAGCACCTGGTCTTCCGCCTCGGCGAGCAGCGTGTCGAGGCCGAGGAGGTGCCGGTGGCCCTGCTGGGTGAGGGTGATGACGTTCCGGCGGCGGTCGGCGGGGTTGGGTGAGCGTTCCACGTGTCCGCGACCGGCCAGCTCGTTGATCACGGCGACGAGGTCGCTGCGGTAGATGCCCGTGCGGCAGCTCAGCTCCGCCTGGCTGGCGGGGCCGAACTCCTCCAGCGTGGCGAGCACGGCGTAGTGCCACTTACGGGCGTCCGCGCGGCCCAGTTCCTCGTTCACCAGGCGATCGGCGTGGATCGCGGCCTGGGACAGAAGCCGGGTGCGCAGGTTCCGCAGCCGCGCGGCGGTGGCCTGCCGGCCGGGCGGGCGCGCCGTACCGGGCGTGCTGGTGCTCATGCCGCCGATCGTACCCTCTTGTGTTAGTGCCGCTAACGGATTAGATTAGTTGGCGTATCCAACATTAGTGGACCGAACAAATCCGGCGGCGTCGTGCCCCTGACGAACGCCCCGTGCCCGACGATGCACCCAAGGAACACGCCGTCGCGAACCGCGTCCGGCGCGGCCGTGCCCTCGGACCGCCGCCACCGCTCGATCGTCTTCCTTCCCGATCACGCTCACAGGAGACCGCATGTCCGCCACCGCCCCAGCCCTCTTCGGCACGCAGATCATCGGCCAGACCGAGAAGGCACTCAACGCCATCCTGGAACGGCAGCTGGACGGGACCGGCATCACCGAACCCCAGTGGGTGACCCTCACCCTCACCATCCTCAGCGAGGGGTCCCTCACCGAAGAGGCGCTCGCCGAGCGCGTCGCCGACTCGCTGAAGATCGACGACGCGGCCGCGCGCGAGCGCATCGCCGAACTCGCCGCCGCGCACCTCGTGCAGAGCACACCGCAGGGCACCGTCGAGGCGACCGGGCACGGCGCGGCGCTGTGGCGCGAGATCCGCGCCTCGATCACGCAGATCACCCAGCGTCTGTGGGGCGACGTGCCGCAGCAAGACCTGGCCACCGCCGGCAGCGTCCTGACCACGATCCTCGCCCGCGCGAACGCCCTGCTAGCCGCCTGACCGACCGGCACCCCCGCCACGCCGCCGACGCCGACGCCGACGCCGCACCCTCCGCACACACACCGGCCCGGACGACACCCGCCTCAGTCTCGGGCCCGTCATCGGCCGATCCAGCGTCGGCTGCCGTGCGGGTCCCACTGGTTCGACCATCTCGCACAACGTCGCGGCATTCCCGCCGTACACGGGGTACCAGAAGCGCACCAGCCGCGAGATCCCCGTGTTCGTGCTCAGCGAACCGAAGGCGTAGGGGTTCCCGGGACCGGCCGCCGTATCAACATCATGGTGACAACAGCCTGTTGATGGCGTGAGGTGGCCGGGTGACCACCAACGACCAGGCGCGCGCGGCCGGACTGGACCGGGCCCGTGCCGCCGTGAACGAGGCAGGCGCGTCCCGGCTCGCGCGGCGGCCGTGGGAGCGTCCGGGACGGCCCTCGTCGGACACGGACCTCGTGCGGTTCGCCGTGTGGGCCTGCCGGAACGCCGACGGCGCGGACCCGGGCGTCGTGGAGGCGGGGCTGCGGCAACCGGGTTCTCGGCCGGGTCGGCGGCCCGGGCCCGGAGGGGCAGGGCGACGTGCTGGTGCCCCTGAGGGACGCGTCCGAGCGGTGCGGCGCCAAGGCCCGCAACCTCGGCCGGCTGCTGAGGGCTGGGTTCAGGGTGCCCGACGGGTTCGTGGTGGCCGACCCGCTCGGCGGCGACGGCTGGGCGCGGGCGATCGGGCCGGCGCTGCGCCGGCTCGGCCCGGGGCCGTTCGCGGTGCGGTCGTCCGCCCGCGCCGAGGACGGCGCGGAGGCGTCGATCGCCGGGCAGCTGACCTCGGTACTCGCCGTCACGGGCGCCGGGGAGGCGATCCGGGCCGTCACCCGCAGCGCACGCTCGGGCGCGGCCGCCGGGCCCGGCACGTACGCGGCGAGGACCGGGCGGCCGGCCGTCACGACGGTCCCGGTGATCGTGCAGGCGATGGTGCGGCCCGACGCGGCCGGGGTGCTGTTCACCCGCCATCCCGTGACCGGAGCCGACCAGGTCGTGATCGAGGCGGCCCGGGAAGGGGACCACGGCGGACGCGGCTCCCGCGGAGGTCCTGCTGACGGTTCGCCGGCGCCTTGGAGAGGGCGGGCGCCGATCCGGCTGGGTGACGGCGAACGACCGGGACTCCTGCCACCGGGTCTGGCTCGAGATCCACGAGGACCTCATCGCCGCCCTCGGCCCGGCCCGGTGACGGCGACGGCACCGGTTATGCTCGCTCGGCATCCGATCCGGCAGCCGCGTGTCCGAGGGAGGTGACGGCCGTGGGAGACGACGCGCGGGACGCGCGGGACGTGTTCGCCGCGGTGGACGCGCTGCTGGAGCAGGCCGCGCCGCTGCCCGGCCCGGGCGAGCGGAAGCGGCTGCGCACCGCCGCCGGCCTGTCCCGGGCCGACGTCGCGAGGGCGCTCGGCGTGACGGCCGGCACGGTCGCCGCCTGGGAGCGGGAGGGCGACGGCACCGAGCCGACGAAGCAGCGGCGCGCGGCGTACGCCCGTCTCCTGGAGGGCCTCGCCGCCCGCTACCCGGCGCCCGCGCACGAGGCGCGGCCGGACAGCGGCGGCCGCGCGGTCCAGGCGCCGGCCTCCGGCGGCGGTGCCGGCGTGCGGGCGCCCGCACCCGCACCCGCACCCCAGGGCAACGACGCGCGGACGCCCGGCCCCTCCCCCGCGCGCCGGCCCGCCGCGCCCGGGCCGGGGACGGACGCGCGGTTCCCGGCCGGGCCGCTGGCGGTCGTGGACGGCGACGGCGACGGCGACGGCGACGGGAACGGCGTCGCGTACCTGGCCGACGGCCGCACCGCGGACTGCCCGGCCGCGGCCCTCCCCGATCTCGTCGCGTGGGCGCTCGCGGCGGGCCTGGGCCAGGAGCGGCTGCACCGGCACGGCCGCGACGCCGACCCGCTGGTGGTGCTGACCGCCCGTGCCGTCGAACGCCTGGGGCTGCCCGCCGAGCTGGCCGACCGGCGGGGGCTGCGGCTGCCCGGGGACCACCCCGCCATCACCGGCCTGGCCGCAGCGGGCTGGCAGTTGACGCGCCGCGGCTTCGGCCCGTGGGCACGGATCTACCGGCCCGTCGAGGGCGGCCGGCGGCAGTGCGTGCAGCTGGCCGTGCTGCCGTGGGACGCGCTGGACGCCCGCGCGTGGGGGAACGCCGCCGGGCTGCCCCCGGCCGAACTCGCCCGGGTGCTGGGCGCCTACGCCGCCCGCGTGCTGACGCCCCGCGGCTCGGCCGCGGTGTGCGGGCTGGAGCTCATGACGGCGCTGCGCCCCCCGACCCGCCCGGTCCGGGACGCGGGCGGCGGCTGGGCCCCCGGGCCGGTCCCCGGCTCGCTGGCGGCGCCGGTCGACCCCGCGCCGCCCGAGGCACCGGACGAGCACCCCGTGGCCCGCGGCCGCGCCCCCGGCCAGGTGCTGGACGAGGAGGCGTACGAGTGGGTGCGCGACCTGGACCTGCTGGCCGGGGAGGAAGCCCGGCTGCCGCACGTGGTCGGCCTCGACGTCAACGCCGCGTTCCTCGCCGCCGCCAACCGCCTCACGGTCGGCCTGGGCGAGCCCGTGCACACCGACGGGCCCCGCTTCGACCGCAAGCTGCCCGGCTGCTGGTACGTCGACCTCTCCCACGTCGAGCTCGACCCCCGCCTGCCCAGCCCCTTCACCCCCAGCGGCGAACGCCCGGCGGGCCCGGCCTGGTACGCCACGCCGACCGTCGCCTACGCCGCCGAGCTCGGCTACGACATCCACCCGCTGGAAGCATGGATCCGGCCAGAGGCCGGGCCCTACCTGGACCCCTGGTACGCGCGGCTGCGGGACGCCTACCTGGCGACGATGGCCGACCTCGGCGTCAGCCGCGACCTGGACGGCGCGGCGTTCCTGGCGGCGATGGCCGCCCACCGGGACGCCGACCCGGCGATGGCCCCGGTCCTGTCGGCGATCAAGGCGACGGTCAAGGGCGGCATCGGGAAGCTGCGGGAACGCCCGCAGGGCGCCCGCTACCGGCCCGGCGACCGCTGGCCGGCGCTGGAACGCCCCACCTGGCGGCCCGACATCCGCGCCGCCGTCATCGCCGCCGCCCGCACCAACATGCACCGCAAGATGGCGAAGATGGCGGCCGCCGGGCGCTACCCGCTGGCCGTGCTGTCGGACTGCGTGGTCTACCCCTCCCCCGGACCCTCCCCGCTCGACCTCCTGCCCCGCCGGCCGGACGGCGCGCCCGTCCCCGGGACCTTCCGGCTGGGGGTGAGCCCCGGCATGGTCAAGCAGGAGGGCATCCGGCCGACGTGGTGGGCCATCGACCTGATGGAACAGGGCGCCAACCCCGCCCGCCACATCAAGGACACCACCACAGAAGGGCAGGGGGACTAGCGGTGGGCGAGCTCCAGGACGGCATCGAGGCGGCGTTGCAGGCCACCCAGACCCGCCCGCTGCCGAAGGCGCCCGTCGCGCGGATCCGGGTGCTGCTGCGGGCCGAGCGCGGCTCGACGCGGGCCGTCGCCGCCCGCCTGGGCTGCTCCCAGCGGCAGGTCGAGCGCTACCTCGCCGGGCAGGCCCACCGCCCCACGCCGCGCCTGGCCGCCGCCCTGGAGCGCGAGGCCCGCAAGGCGTGGCAGCCGAGGGTGCGGCAGCGCACGATCCACCGCGCCGCGCGGGCCGGCATCACCGTCGAGACGCGGGCGCGGTTCGGGTTCACCGCGGCACCGGGGTCGACGGACGACCCGCGGATGCGGCGCATCACCGAGGCCGTCGACCCGGCCACCACCGCCGCGCTGCTCGCCGCCTACCAGGCCGGGGCCGGCGAGCAGCAACTGCGCGGCATCCTCGCGGGCGGGCTGGGGCAGGCGTACTTCCGCGACCACGGCCGCCGCGCCCAGGGTCTGGACGTGGCCATCAACGCCATCGACTACATCGACCTGGACCTCGCGTAGTGCGCGGCGCCCGGCGCCCGGTCACCGCGGCCACGCCCGCCCGACGTCCGCGAGGACGCCGGTGCCGCCCAGGCCGCAGTAGCCGGCGGGGTTTCTGGCGAGGTACTGCTGGTTGAGCGCGCTCGCGGGGTAGAAGGGGAACCCCGCGGCGGCGTGGACCTCGGTGGTGATCCGGCCGTGGCCGGCGGCGGTCAGCGCCCGCTGGTAGCGCTCCCGCGTGTCCTCGGCGGCCTCCCGCTGGGCGGGCGTGTGCGTGAACAGCAGCGACCGCACGTGCGTGCCCACGTCGTTGCCCTGCCGGAAGCCCTGCGTCGGGTCGTGGGACTCCCAGAACAGGCGCAGCAGCCGCCGGTAGGGCACCCGCTCGGGGTCGAACACGACGCGGACCGTCTCGGCGTGCCCGGTCAGGCCGGAGCGGATCTCGTCGCCGACCGGCCAGGGGGTGTGGCCGCCCTGGTAGCCGGCGACGGTCGTCCACACGCCCGTCGTCTGCCAGTAGCGGCGCTCGGCGCCCCAGAAGCAGCCCAGGGCGAAGTCGGCGGTCTCCAGGTGCCCGGGGTAGGGGCCGAGGAGCGGGGTGCCGAGCACGAGGTGCCGTTCGGGGACGGCGTAGTCGGGCTCCGCGCGGCCCGCCGGGGCCTCCTCGGGGGTCGGCAGGCGGGTCACGCGGCGGCGTTCGAACAGCATGGCGCCAGTGTCCGGGCTGTGCGCCGCCGCGCGGAAGGGCACTCCCGGCCGGATGACCGGGGTGCGGTCCAGGCCGCCGGCGTTGGTCACCTGGAGGCCGAGGCCCGTGCCGGAGCCCTGGAGAGGGGTTCGTTCAACGGCTCGAAGTGGACCCGGGAGTTGCCGGCGTAGGCGGTGGTGATGCGGTCCCACACGGCGTGGCTGTCGGAGGTGGACAGGCCCGAGGGCACGACTTCGTCGTCGGCCGGCCCAGTTGACGCCCTGGATGCCGCCGACGGCCAGCGGAATGGCGTCGTCCGCCGCGCCGGTGGCCGGTGGCGGGTGGCCGCTAGGAGCCGACCCAACGAGGGTCAACGAGTCCGCACAGAAGGCCGCACGGAACGCCTCGCCTCAGGCGCCGCGCGAATCCAGGCGCCGCAGCAGCGCGTTGTACGCCGCAAGCTCCCGCTCGCCGTCCCGCTCCGCGACGCGGTCGCGGCGGCGGGCCACGCGCTGGTCGGCCACGTACCACTGCACGACCAGGACCACGAGGACCACCACCGTGGGCACCTCGCTGAACGCCCACGCGATGCCGCCCGCCGCCGACTGGTCGTCCACCGCGTTCACCGACAGCGAGGCGGCCGGGGAGGCGAAGGTATCCACCACGGGCTCGGACGACATCATCAGCGCGATGCCGAAGAAGGCGTGGAAGGGCATGGTGGCGAACAGGCCCAACAGCCGCATCGGGAAGCTCACGCGGTGCGGCCCGGGGTCGACGCCCATCACCGGCCAGAAGAACAGCAGGCCGACCAGGAGGAAGTGGAGCATCATGAACCGGTGCCCGGCCTGCGTCTCCATCAGGGTGTCGAACAGGGGCGTGAAGTACAGGCCGTACAGGCTCGCGACGAAGAGGGGGATGGCGAACGCCGGCGAGGTCACCACCCGGGCGGGGCGGCTGCGCACGGCCCGCGCCACCGCGCCGCGCAGCGCGCCGCCAGCGCCGGAGCGCGGCAGGCCGCGCAGGATCAGGGTGACGGGGGCGCCGAGCAGCAGCAGGATGGGGGCGAGCATGCTGAGCACCATGTGCTGCACCATGTGGACGCTGAACAGCACCATGCCGTAGTCGTGCAGCCCGGTGACGGTGACCGCGAGGACGCACAGCAGCCCGGCGGCGAACGCCGCGCAGCGGCCCACCGGCCAGCCGTCGCCCGCGCGCCACATGCGGGCCACGCCCCAGGCGTAGAGCGCGGCCGCCACCAGGCAGCCGGCGAGGAACAGGCCGTCGCCGCCGAGGTCCAGGGCCCGGTCCCAGGTGAAGGGGGCCGGTCCCGTCCCGCCGTGCCCGCCGTGCCCGGCGCCGCCCTCGCCCGTCATGACGGCCTGCCCACCGCCGCGATGCGCTCGGACCGCAGCTCCTCGTACCAGCGGTCGTCGACGGGCGCGAGGTCGGCCACGTTCCAGGCGCGCTTGAGCAGCACGTCGGCCAGCAGCGGGTTCCGGGCGAGGACCGGGCCGTGCAGGTAGGTGCCGAAGATGTCGCCCTGCCAGGCGCCTTCGACGCCGCTGTTCTCGCCGTTGCCGAAGCCGGCGCGGACGTGCCCGAGCGGGCGTACGCCGCTGCCGAGCCGGGTGACGCCCTGGTGGTTCTCGAAGCCGGTGAGCACCGGCAGGCCCAGGGACTCGTCGGCGTCGGCGAGCACGTCGCCCACGCAGCGCTGACCGGTGCCGCGGACGCTGACCACGTCGAGCAGCCCGAGGCCGGCCTCCCGCTCGCCCAGGTCGTTGACGAACTCGTGGCCGAGGATCTGGAAGCCGGCGCAGACCGACAGCACCACCGCCCCGCCGTGGGCGGCACGCACCAGGCCGCGGTCGGCGCGCAGCCGCTCGGCGGCCAGGCGCTGCGGCCGGTCCTCGCCGCCGCCGATGAGGTAGATGTCGCCGGAGACCGGCACCGGCTGGTCCGAGCGCACCTCGACGCGCTCGACGCGCACGCCGCGCTGGAGGGCGCGGCGTTCGACCACCAGCATGTTGCCCCGGTCGCCGTAGGTGCTCAGCAGGTCGGGGTAGACCCACACCACGCGCAGCGCCGACTCCGAGGACGACGCGGAACCCGAAAGACTCACAGGGACCTTCCTCCCACTCCCACAGCCACACCCGGCCGGCCGAACGCCCGGAACTGGACCCGCATCGCCGTCACCCTCGCCGTCGTCTTCACCGTCACCCGCCGACCACGCGCCGCAGGTCCTGGAAGCACGTGTAGTTGGCGATGACCTCCACGCGGCCCGGGGGCAGCTCCGTCATGGCCTCGCGCAGCGTCTCGCAGACGCGGAAGGTGACGCCCGCGACCTCGAGGCGGACGGCGAGGTCGAGGCGGCGGTCGCCGATGACGGCGATGGGGTGCCCGGCCAGGCGGGTGTAGTCGACGTCCCACAGCCAGGAGGTGTCGGTGCCGTCGGCGGCGCGGGCGTTGACGCCGAGGACGACGGGCACGGAGGTGTCGCCGCCGACGATGGAGAAGGTCTCCAGCCATCCGGCGGGGTTCTTCGCCAGCAGCAGCCTCACCTCGCGGCCCTCGTAGGTGACGACGCCGTACCGGCCGGCGACGGCGGTGACGGACTGCATGCGCTGCAACGCCACCCCCGGGGGGACGCCGAAGACGGCGGCCGTGGCGGCGGCGACGGCGGCGTTGGCCTTGTTGGCGCGGCCGGGAAGCTGGAGGTGGATGGGCCACGCGGAGCCGTGCGGGTCGAGGACGTTGTCGCCCGAGAGGACCCAGGTGGGGGTGGGGCGGCTGAAACCGCAGGCGCCGCAGTGCCAGGAGTCGTCGGGGCGCTGGAGGACGCCGCCGCAGGAGGGGCAGGACCAGGCGTCGTCCTTCCACTCCTGGCCGGCGGCGACCCACACGACGGTGGGGGCGGAGGTGGCGGCCCAGACGACGAGGGGGTCGTCGGCGTTGGCGATGACGGTCGCCTTGGTGCCGGTCAGCCCCTCGCGCCACCGCTCGGCGAGCATTCGCGTCTCGGCGGCGCGGTCGAGCTGGTCGCGGGAGAGGTTGAGCAGCGCGACGGCCTTGGGCGAGACGGCCTGGGCGACGCTGATGAGGTACTTCTCGTCGACTTCGAGGACGCCGTAGCGGGCGTCGGCGCCGCGCGAGAGGGCGGAGGTGATGCCGGCGGGCATGTTGGCGCCGAGGGCGTTGGAGACGACCTCGCCGCCGGCGCGCAGGGACTCGGCGATGAGGCGGGTGGTGGTGGTCTTGCCGTTGGTGGCGGAGATCAGCACCGTGTCGAGGTGGCCGGAGAGCCGGGAGAGCAGGTCGGGGTCGAGCTTGAGCGCGACGCGGCCTCCGATCACCGATCCGGAGCCGCGGCCCGCGGCCCGCGAGACCGCGGCCGCCGCCCTGCCTGCGGTCACCGCCAGTCTGGCGCGTGCCGACAGCGGCTGGGTGCTGTCTGCCATCGTTCGTGATCCTCCTTGCCCCTGGGCGTCCGGGCCAGCCTATCGAGGTCCGGGCAGGGGTTCGTACGCGTCACCCGGACGCACGCGCCACACGATCACTACGGCGAGTGGCGATTAGAGTGCTGAGAGTGAAGTCGTGTTGGCGGCATCGGGAGTGCTCATGGTCTTGTCGGTCTCCGGGGTCCTGCTGCTGGGCGTGATCGTGATCCTGTTCTTCCGCAAGGACGGCCTGAAGCTGTCGCATGCGCTGGTGTGCGGCCTGTTCGGGTTCTATCTGGCGGGCACGTCGGTGGCGCCGAGCATCGAGGCGGGCGGGGAGCGGCTGGCGGACCTGCTGGGCGGGATCTCGTTCTAGCCGGGCGGGGGGTTACGCGGGCTGGGCGGCGAGGGGGTCGTCGAGGACGGGCTGCCAGGCGAGTTCGGCGGCGCCGACGAGGCTGCCGTGGTCGAGGGTGCACGGCAGGACGGGGACGCTGCCGCTCCTGCCCCACAGGCTGTGGCGTTCGACGGTGGCGCGCAGGCGTCCGGCGTCGGCGTCGAGGAGCCAGCGGTGGAGGCCGCCGAGGATGATGCGGTCGGGGTTGAGGATGTTGACCAGCCCGGCCAGGCCGAGGCCGAGGCGATCGGCGACGGTCCGGGCGGCGGCGCGGGGGGCGGGGTCGTCGGTGGTCCGGGCGGCGTCGAGGAGGTCGCGGGCCTGGTCGAGGAGGGAGCGGTCGGGGTCGGGCTCCCGTCCGGCGGCGGCCAGGAGGGCGGCGGGGTCGGTTTCGACGTCGAGGCAGCCGCGGCCGCCGCAGTGGCAGGGGTGGCCCTGGGGATCGACGGTGAGGTGGCCGACCTCGAGAGCGAGGCCGGCGCTGCCGGTGTGGAGGCGGCCGTCGAGCACGAGGGCGCCGCCGACGCCGCGGTGGCCGGTGGCGACGCACAGCAGGTGCTGGGCGCCCCGGCCGGCGCCGTGGCGGTGTTCGGCCAGCGCGGCGAGGTTGATGTCGTTGCCGCAGAAGCCGTCGGCGTCGATGCCGGCCTCGGCGAGGCAGCGGTTGAAGATGTCGCGGACGGGGGCGCCGGGGGGCCAGGCCAGGTGGAGGGGGTTGAGGGCGGTGCCGTCGGGCTCGGCGACGGCGGAGGGGACGGCGAGGCCGGCGCCGACGCAGCGCCGGCCGGACTCGCGCAGCAGCCGGGCCCCGGACCGGACGACCTCGCGCAGCACCTGGGCGGGGTCGGCGTCGACGGTCATGCAGCCGGGGGCGGTGGCCACGATGCGGCCGCCGAGCCCGACGAGGGCGGCGCGGAAGCCGTCGGCGTGGACCTGGGCGGCGAGGGCGACGGGGCCGTCGGGGGCGATGGACAGGCGGTGGGAGGGGCGGCCCTGGCTGCCGCCGGCACCGGGGCGGGCGTCGACGGTGATGAGGCCGAGGGTCTGCAGCTCGGCGGCGACGGCGCCGGCGGTGGCCCGGGTGACGCCGAGTTCCGTGGTGAGGACGGCGCGGGTGGGGGCCCGGCCGGTGTGGACGAGTTCCAGCGCGGGGCCGAGGGCGTTGCGGCCTCGCTCGAGCCTGGTACGGGTGCGGGTCACGCCCCTATTCTCACTTTGTGCCTGCGATAAACAAACTGAGGACGATGTTCGGGGCGGGTCCGCGGGGGGATCCGGGGCTGCGGCGGCTGCGCGTCGCGATCAGCGCGTTCTTCGCGCTGGACGGTTTCGTCTTCGCCGGGTGGGTGGTGCGCATCCCGGACGTGAAGGAGCAGACGGGGGCGTCGTCGAGCGCGCTGGGGCTGGCGCTGCTGGGGGTGTCGGCGGGGGCGGTGGTGACGATGGTGCTGGCGGGGCGGTTGTGTCAGCGGTTCGGGAGCCATCCGGTGACAGTGGCCGCGGGCGTGCTGCTGGCGCTGAGCGTGGCGCTGCCGCCGCACACGCACTCGGCGCCGGCGCTGGGCGGGGTGCTGCTGGTGTTCGGGACGGGGTTCGGGGCGGTGAACGTGGCGGCCAACAGCGCGGCGGTGGACCTGGTGGCGGCGCTGCGGCGGCCGGTGATGCCGAGCTTCCACGCGGCGTTCAGCCTGGGCGGCATGCTGGGGGCGGGGGTGGGCGGGCTGGTGGCGGGGTGGCTGTCGGCGGCCTGGCATCTGGCGTTGCTGTGCGTGGTGGGGCTGGCGATCGCGGGGGTCGCGGGGCGGACGCTGCTGCGGCAGCCGCCGCCGCGCCCGCGTGGGGCGGCGGCGGTGGAGCCGCGGGGGCGTGGGCGCATGGCGGCGGGGGCGGGCGGACGCGGGTGCGCGCGGTGGCTGGTGGGGGTGGTGGGGTTCATCGCGCTGTGCACGGCGTACGGGGAGGGGGCGTTGGCCGACTGGAGCGCGCTGCATCTGAAGGAGACGCTGGGCGCGGGGGCGGGCGTGGCCGCGTCGGGGTACTCGGTGTTCGCGCTGGCGATGACGGTCGGCAGGCTGGCGGGCTCGGCGGTGCTGGCGCGGGTGGGGCAGGGGCGGACGCTGGTGGCCGGCGGGTCGATGGCGGCGGTGGGGATGCTGCTGGGGTCGTGGGCTCCGACGGTGTGGCTGGCGCTGGTGGGGTTCGCGGTGACGGGACTCGGGCTGGCGAACATCTTCCCCGTGGCGATCGGTCAGGCGGGCGCGGTGGCGGGGCCGCGGGGGGTGGCCGCGGCCTCCACGCTGGGGTACGGGGGGCTGCTGGCCGGGCCGGTGGCGATCGGCTTCATCGCGGAGTGGGTGTCGCTGGCGGCGGCGCTGACGACGGTGGCGGTGCTGTCGGCCGGGGCGGCCGTGATCGCCTACGCCACGCGGCGGGCGGTGCGCTCGCCCGCCTGAGGGGGTGGACGCGGGCGGCGTTTCGGGGAGAATCGGCCGGGTGGAGACCGGTGACTTCCTGACGGTGCTGGATCGTGAGGGCGAGCTGCTGATCGACGCCGCGGGGCGGGCCGGCGCGGACGCGGCGGTGCCGTCGTGTCCCGGCTGGCGGATGCGGGACCTGGTGCTGCATCAGGGGAACATCCACCGCTGGGCGACCGGCTTCGTGGCGGGGCGGCTCGCGGCGTTCGTGCCGGTGCCCGCGGAGCGGGTGGCGGACGGGGAGCTGGAGAGCTGGTTCCGGGACGGGCACGGCTCCCTGATGGCGGCGCTGTCCGGCGCGGCGGAGGACCTGGAGTGCTGGGCGTTCCTGCCGGGGGCGCGCTCGCCGCGGCACTTCTGGGCGCGGCGGCAGGCGCACGAGACGACGGTGCACCGGATCGACGCCGAGCTGGCGGCGGGCGGGGCGCCGACGCCGGTGCGGGCGGAGGTGGCGGCCGACGGCATCGACGAGCTGCTGACGGGATTTCACGGGCGGGAGCGCAGCCGGGTGCGCAGCGAGCGGCCGTGCGCGCTGGGGGTGCGGGCGACGGACGCGCCGGGGGCGTGGTGGCGGGTGCTGCTGTCCGGCGGGCCGCCGCGGGTGGAGCGGGGCGAGCCGCTCGGGCCGGTGGAGTGCGAGATCAGCGGGCCGGCCGAGGCGCTGTATCAGGCGTTGTGGAACCGCCGGCCGTTCGGCGGCGACGGGGTGAGGGTCGCCGGGGACGGGGAGGTGGCGGAGCTGTGGCGGAGGACGTCAGCCATCTGAGCGGCCATCTGAGCGCGGCCATCTGAGGGCGGCCATCTGAGGGCGGCGATCCCGGGCCGGGGCGGGCCCGGCCCGCGGAGCCGGGCGCCGGGTCAGTCGGCGGCGGGCAGCATCCGCGCCAGCACGGCCCGCTGGTCGGGCAGCGCGGCGGCGTGGCGTTCGCGGCCGGCGTCGGTGAGGGTGACGCGGACGCCGCGGCGGTCGTCGCTGCACATGGCGCGGGTGACCAGGCCCTCGCGCTCCAGGCGGGCGATGAGGCGCGAGAGCGCGCTCTGGCTGAGGTGGACGCGGCAGATGAGCTCCTGGACGCGGTAGGCGCAGCTGCCGTCCTCGGCCTTGCCCTGGGCGAGCACGTCGAGCACCTCGAAGTCGCTGGCGCCCAGGCCGTGGGGGTGGAGTACGCGGTCGAGCTCGCACACGGTGCGGGCGTGGAGGGAGAGCGTCTCCCGCCAGCGGGCCACGAGTACTTCGTCTGCCGTCATCCCGGGCATGGGGGGCACGCTACCAGAGATTCGCCCATCGTTGCACCGTAATTAAATGCACTTGCAATCGATTCTTATGTATGTAGCCTTGTCGCCCAGGACGTCGCCCGACCGGCGAGCGGGCTGCGCGTACGCCGGCGTCGCCCGGTGGTCGTCGCCGCGTCGGTGCCCGCCGTCGCGGCGGAGCCTCGGGAGACCGCCGAGGCGGAGGCGCCCCACGGCTGGGGCCGGGCGCCTCACGGGGGGGACGGGGGGCGGCCCGGCCGGCGGGGACGGGCGGCGGAAACGCCGTCAGCCCAGCCAGCCGGGCCGCACCAGCCCCGACTCGTAGGCCAGGACGACGAGTTGCGCGCGGTCGCGGGCGCCCAGCTTGACCATGGCGCGGCTGACGTGGGTCTTGGCCGTCAGCGGCGAGACGACCAGCCGCCGGGCGATCTCCTCGTTGGACAGGCCGATGCCGACCAGGGCCATCACCTCCCGCTCGCGCTCGGTGAGCCCCGCGAGCCGGGACGCCTCGGCCGGCTCCTTGGAGCGGGCGGCGAACTCGGCGATGAGCCGCCGGGTGACGCCCGGCGAGAGCAGCGCGTCGCCGGCGACCACGGCCCGCACGGCGCGCAGCAGCTCGTCCGGCTCGGTGTCCTTCACCAGGAAGCCGGAGGCGCCGGAGCGGATCGCCTCGAAGACGTACTCGTCCAGCTCGAAGGTGGTCAGCATGACGACCCTCACGCCGTCGAGCGTGGCGTCCTCGGTGATGCGGCGTGTGGCGGCCAGCCCGTCCAGCAGCGGCATCCTGATGTCCATCAGCACCAGATCCGGCCGCATGTCACGCACCAGGGCCAGCGCCTCCTCGCCGTCCGCGGCCTCGCCGACGACGGAGATGTCGGGCTGGGCGTCCAGCAGGGCGCGGAACCCGGCCCGCACCAGGACCTGGTCGTCGGCGAGCAGTACCCGGATCATGTCGTCTCCCCGTTGCCGCGTTCGGTGGTTTCGCCGTTGCCCCCGCGTCGCAGCGGCAGCCGGGCGGTGACGCGGAACCCGCCGTCCTCGCGGGGCCCGGCCGTCACGGTGCCGCCGAAGGCCGCGGCGCGCTCCCGCATCCCGACCAGGCCGTTGCCGCCGACCGTGCCCTCCCCGGTGGCCGGGCCGTCGTCGTCGATCCGCAGCTCCAGCTCGTCGGCGGCGTACCGCAGCAGCACCCGGGCCGTGCGCGAGCCGGAGTGCCGGACGGTGTTGGTCAGCGCCTCCTGCACGATGCGGAACGCGGCCAGGTCCGCGCCGGGCGGCAGCGGAGAGGGCGTGCCCTCGGTGCGGGTCGTCACGGTCAGCCCCGCCCGCTCGGCCTGGGCGGCCAGCTCCGGGAGCCGCGCCAGGCCCGGCGCGGGGGCGCGGGGCGCGGCGCCCCCGGGCGAGCGGAGGGTGTCCAGCACCTGCCGCACCTCCCCCAGCGCCTCCTTGCTGGCGGACTTGATGGTGGTCAGGGCGGTGCGCGCCTGGTCCGGGTCGGAGTCGAGCAGGGCCAGGCCCACGCCCGCCTGCACGTTGATGACGGAGATGCTGTGGGCGAGCACGTCGTGCAGCTCGCGGGCGATCCGCAGCCGCTCCTCGTCGGCACGGCGCCGCTCGGCCGCCTCGCGCTCCGCCTGTTCCCGGGCGACCTGCTCGCGGCGGGCCCGCAGCAGCTCCGAGACGGCCAGCACCGCGACCGCCCACGCCGCCACGGCGCCGCCGAAGCCCCAGGGGGCCGGGCCGTCGTCGTCCGGCGGCAGCCACCGGTACAGCCAGTGGCCGGTCAGCAGCAGGCTGCCCCAGAACAGCCCGAGCGCGCCCCAGGCGGCGTGGCGGTGCCCGGCGACGACCGCGCCGAAGGCGCCGACGACAACGCTGAGGAAGATCGGGCCGTAGGGGTAGCCGGCCGCGAAGTACGCCGCGGCGACGGCGGCGGTGCCGAACGCCGCCAGCGGCGGGTGGCGGTGGCGCAGCACGAGCAGGGCGGGGCCGAGCGTCAGCAGGGCGTAGCCGAAGACGTCCAGGTCGACGCGGTGGTCGGCCCGCTCCTGGTTCTCGCTCGCGAAGGTCGAGCCGACGAGCTGGATCAGCAGGACCACGGCCGAGGACAGCCACGGCAGGCGGGCGACGGCCGGCGGCGCGGCCAGCCAGCGCTGCCAGGGCGGGCCGCCGGGCCCGGACGCCCTGCTGGTGTGCTCGGTCATGTCCGCAACGCTAGCGGGGGACGGCGGCGGGGCGCGTCAGCCGAGCGCGGGCCTCACACGTACTCCCGGCGCAGTACGCCGTCGTCCGGCGGCGTGCCGGGGGCGGCGGGCGCGGGTGCGGCGTTCTCGCGCAGCCCGAGGCGGGCGTGGAGGCGGGCCAGGGGCGCCGGCGCCCACCAGTTGGCGCGGCCGGCCAGCCGCATGGTGGCCGGGAGCAGCACGAGGCGGACGAGGGTGGCGTCGGTGGCGATCACCAGTGCGGCGCCGACGCCGAGTTCCTTCAGGAAGACGACGCCGCTGGTGGCGTAGACGGCGAAGGTGAGGGCGAGGATGCCGGCCGCGGCGGTGATGAGGGGGGCGGTGCGCCGGATTCCGTCGGCGACGGCGCGGGGGGTGTCGCCGGTGCGGTCGTGCTCCTCCTTGATGCGGGAGAGCAGGAACACCTCGTAGTCCATGGACAGGCCGTAGGTGACGCAGAACATCAGCACCGGGACGCTCGGCTCGATGGAGCCGGTGGGGGTGAAGCCGAGGAGGCCGGAGAGGTTGCCGTCCTGGAAGATCCACACCAGGGCACCGAACATGACCGACAGGCTGAGGAGGTTCAGCAGGGTGGCCTTCAGCGGCAGCAGGACGCTGCCGGTCAGCAGGAAGAGCACGGCGCAGGTGACGAGGAGGATCAGGGCGGCGACCAGGGGCAGCCGGTCCAGGAGGGTGGCGCGGAAGTCGGTGGTCTCGGCCGGGTAGCCGCCGACCTCGGCGCCGTGGGGGGCGGCGATGGCGCGGACGTCGGCGACGAGTCCGGGCACGTCCCCGTCCATGGCGCGCTGGGTGGGGACGACGGACAGGCGGGTGGCGCCGCCGGGGGAGGTCAGGGCGCTGGAGCCGGGGCCGGGTCCGGCGGCGAGCGCGCCGTCGCGGTGGGTGCCGGCGGCGGAGACGACGTGGAAGACACCGGGGACGCGGGAGAGTTCGGCGGCGAGGGCGGGCACGTCCGCGGCGGTGCCGGTGGGGACGACGAACAGGGTGTCGGTGGGCTCGGCGGCGAAGTGGTCGCGGATGGTCTCGGAGGCGACGCGGCTGGAGGTGCCCTCGGGCAGGGTGCGCTGGTCGGGGAGGCCGAAGCGCAGCCCGAGCAGCGGGGAGGCGGCGAGCAGCAGCAGGGCGAGGGCGGCGCCCCCGGCGGCCAGCGGGCGGCGCATGACGCGGTGGGCGGTGCGGTGCCAGAAGCGGCCGGTCGCGGCGGGCGGGTGGGGGCGTTCCACGCGGTGGCCGAGGCGGGCGAGGGCGGCGGGGAGGACGACGACGGCGGAGACGACGGCGGTGAGCACGACGAGGATGCCGGCGTAGGCGAAGGAGGCGAGGAAGAAGAAGGGGAAGACCAGCAGCGTGGCCAGGGAGACGGCGACGGTGGCGCCGCTGAAGACGATGGTGCGGCCGGCGGTGGCGACCGCGGCGGTCACCGCGTCCTCGCGGGGGCGGCCGGCGGTGCGCTCCTCGCGGTAGCGGTTGATGAGGAACAGGCCGTAGTCGAGGCCCAGGCCCAGACCCAGGACGAGGGCGAGGTTGGCGGCGAAGGCGGAGACCTCGGTGACCTGGGCCAGCAGCCGCAGCCCGGCGAGGGTGCCGAGCACCGACAGCAGGCCGGTGCCGACGGTGAGCAGGGCCGCCACGGTGCGGCGGTAGATGAGGATCAGCAGGAGGAGGACGGTCGGCAGGATGATGGCCTCGGCGGTGAGGAAGTCCTCGGCGGCCTGCTCGCTGACCTGGCGGGAGACCTCCTCCTGGCCGCCGACGGTGACGGTGACGTCGTCGGTGGTGCGGGTCAGCTCCGGGGAGAGATCGGCCAGTTCGCGGCGGGTCTCGGTGGCGTCGCCCTCCAGGCGGGCCAGGACCAGGGCGCGGTCGCCGTCGCGGCTGCGCAGGGCGGCGTCGCGGCCGGGCCAGTAGGAGGTCACGTCGGTCACCATCGGGTGGGCGGCCAGCTCGCGGGCGAGGTCGCGCCCGGCGGCGGCGACGCGGGGGCTGTCGATGTCGCCGCGGGCGGCGGTGACGAGGAGGGCGAGGTTGGGGTTGCCGGTGCCGAACTCGTCGCGGAGGGTCTCCTGCACGGCGACGGATTCGGTGCCGGGCGCGTCCCAGCGTGCCAGGTCGAGGTCGTCCTGCGCGCCGGCGCCGTAGGCCCCCAGGCCCAGCAGGAGCGCGACGGCGGCGAGCAGGATGGCGCGGGAGCGCCGCACGGTGAAGTGGCCGAGCCTGGCCAGCGGCCCCTGGCCGCCGTGGTCGCGCGGGGGCATCGGTGTCGTCGTTCCTTCCCGGGGGTGGCGCGCCCGCGGGTGTCCGGGCGGCGGGCTGCCAGGTTCGCCCGCCGCGCTGACCGTCCGCTGGAACGCCCACTGGAACGCCGGCCGGACGGCAGGTGTGGCGGCGTTGCCGGGCGCGGACGCTAGGCTCGGGCCATGGCCGAGGGTCTGCGTTGTGAGCTGCTGGGCCCGCTGCGGGCGTCGCGCGGCGGCGTCGAGGTGCCGCTGGGGCCGCCCCGGCAGCGGGCCGTGCTGGCGGTGCTGCTGCTCCAGGACGGGCGGCCGATGACCTTCGAGGCGCTGGTGGACGCGGTGTGGGGCGAGCGGCCCCCGGCCCAGGTGCGGAACCTGGTGCAGAAGTACGTGTCGGGGCTGCGGCGCGCGCTCGCGCCCGAGACCGCCGCGGGCACGGTCCGGCTGGGCTGGACCGGCAGCGGATACCGGCTGGAGGGCGCCGGGATCGACGACATGACGGAGCGGGCCGCACTGCTGCGGGAGGCGGTGACGGCCCGGGACGCCGGCCAGCTGCGGCGGGCCGGGGAGCTGGCGGCGCGGGCCGAGGCGTTGTGGCGCGGGGAGTTCGCCGAGGGCCTGACCGGGCCCTACCTGGCGGCCGAGCGGCGGCGGTGGGCCGAGAAGCGGCTGACGGTGCTGGAGGCGCGGATGGAGGCGCAGATCGAGCTCGGCCGCTACCACGAGTGCCTGCACGAGCTGATGCGGCAGGTGACCGCGCACCCGCTGCGCGAACGCCTGGCGTGGCTGCTGATGCTCGCGCTCTACCGCAGCGGGCGGCCCGCGGACGCGCTGCTGGCGTTCGAGGAGGCGCGGCGCCGCATCGCGGAGGAGACCGGCGCCGATCCCGGGCCGGCGCTGCGCGCGCTGCACGAGCGGATCCTGCGTCAGGACCCGGGACTGCTCCCGGAGTCCGCGCTCGCCTCCTGAGAGCCCTGAGAGTCCTGAGAGGAACGCCCCCGGGCCTCGCCGTCCGCCGGCGTCTGGCGGTCGAGGGCGGCCAGCGCGCGGCGGGCCAGCGGGTGGGTGCGGACGACGCCGGCGAGGGTGGTGGAGCCGCGGGTGATCTGGGTGAAGATGGTCCACACCGGGCGGACGCCGATCATGGTGGCGTGCAGCATCCGGGGGCGGTGGGAGAAGATCGCGTGCATGCGGCGGCCGACGCCCATCTCCACGCCCAGCCCGGACTTGATGGCGAAGGTGTAGTTCAGGGCCTGGCGGCGGGCGTCCACGGCGTCCTGGGCCTCGGCGACGCGGGCCGCCCACTGCCCGGCCAGGCGGCCGGAGCGCAGCGCGAAGGAGATGCCCTCGCGCGTCCACGGCTCCAGCAGCCCGGCGGCGTCCCCGCAGACCAGGACCCGGCCGCGGGTCAGCGGCGAGTCGTCGGTGCGGCAGCGGGTGAGGTGGCCCGATGCGATGGCGGGCTCGAAGCCGGACAGGCCCAGGCGGGCGACGAAGTCCTTCAGGTAACGCCGGGTGGCCGCGCCCTGGCCGCGTGCGGAGATGACGCCGACGGTGAGGGTGTCCCCCTTGGGGAAGACCCAGCCATAGGAGCCGGGCAGCGGGCCCCAGTCGATCAGGACCCGGCCCGCCCAGTCGGCGGCGACCTCCGGCGGCACGGGGATCTCCCACTCCAGGCCCAGGTCCACCTGCTCCAGGCGCACGCCGACGTGCGTCCCTATCCGGCTGGCGCTGCCGTCCGCGCCCACCACGGCGCGCGCCAGCAGGCGCCGGCCGTCGGCGAGGACCACGGCGACGGTGCGCCGGTCGGGGACGCCAGGGCCGTGCTGCTCGACGCGCGATACGGCGGTACCGGTGCGCAGCACGACGCCGGCGGCCACCGCCGCCTGCGCCAGGCGCTCGTCGAACTCCGGGCGGTTGACGAGCCCGAACAGCATCCGGCGGGAGCGGCGGGTGCGGGCGAGCCGGCCGTTGAGGGAGAACGTCACGGCGTGGACGCGGTCCAGCAGCGGGAGTTCGAAGCCCGGCGGCAGCGCGTCGCGGGAGGGGCCGATGATGCCGCCGCCGCAGGTCTTGTAGCGGGGCAGCTCGGCCTTCTCCAGCAGCAGCACGCGCCGGCCCGCCTCGGCGGCGGCGCGGGCCGCGGCGGACCCGGCGGGGCCCGCGCCGACCACGACGACGTCCCACACCCCCTCGTTCCCGTTCCCGTCCCCGGCTGCGGTCTCGCTGCTCACGTTGTGCCGTCGCTCCCCGCTGCGTGTCGTGCCGCTCGTGCTGTGATCACCCGCAGAGCATCCTAATGCGGCGCCGGCTCGCGGGCGGCGGGGCCGCGGCGTGGGGCGGCCGGCGGGCGCTGTGAAATCATCGCCATCATTCCCGGACACCCGACCGCACCGGCACGAGGGAGCGTTCCATGGAGCACGGCCAGGTGGCGCACGGCACGGACGACGAGACGGGCAACGCCGCGGCGGGCGCCGCGATCGCCGAGGCGGTCGCGGCGCTCATGCCGCGGGCACGGCGGGAGCTCGCGGAACTGGTCGCCTTCCGGTCCGTGGCGGACCCGAAGCAGTTCCCCGCCGACGAGTGCCGGGCGGCGGCCCGGTGGGTCGCCGACGCGCTGCGCGCCGAGGGCTTCCCCGAGGTCGCGGTGCTGGACACGCCGGACGGCAGCCAGGCGGTGTACGGGCACCTGCCCGCGCCCGAAGGGGCGCCGACGGTGCTGCTGTACGCCCACTACGACGTGCAGCCCCCGCTGGACGAGGCGGCCTGGACCTCCCCGCCGTTCGAGCTGACCGAGCGCGACGGCCGCTGGTACGGGCGCGGCGCCGCCGACTGCAAGGGCGGCGTCATGATGCACCTGCTCGCGCTGCGGGCGCTCACGTCCGCGGGCGGCGGGGTGCCCGTCGGGGTCAAGGTGATCGTGGAGGGCTCGGAGGAGCAGGGCACGGGCGGCCTCGAGCGGTACGCCGAGCGGCACCCCGAACTCCTGGCGGCCGACGCCGTGCTGATCGGGGACACCGGGAACGTGCGGGCCGGGCAGCCGACGGTCACCGCCTCGCTGCGCGGCATGGCGGCGGTGCGGGTGCGGGTGGACACCCTGGCGGGCAACCGGCACTCGGGCGTCTTCGGCGGCGCCGTGCCCGACTCGCTCACCGCGCTCATCCGGATGCTGGCCTCCCTGACGGACGCCGACGGCTCCCCCGCCATCGACGGCCTGGACACGGCGGGCACGTGGGACGGCGCGCCCTACCCCTTCCCCGAGGACACCTTCCGGGAGGACGCCGGGGTGCTGGACGGCGTGGGCCTGGTCGGCTCCGGCACGATCGCGGACCGCCTGTGGGCGCGCCCGGCGGTCACCGTCCTGGGCATCGACTGCCCGCCGGTGGTCGGCGCCACGCCCTCGGTGCAGGCGAGCGCGCGGGCGCTGGTCAGCCTGAGGGTGCCGCCGGGCATGGAGGCGGGCGCGGCGGGCGAGCTGCTGGCGGAGCACCTGCGGAAGCGGGTGCCGTGGGGCGCGCGCGTCACGGTGGAGCCGACGGGCGAGGGCCAGGCGTTCCGCGCCGACACCGGCTCCCCGGCGTACGGCGCCATGGCGGCGGCGATGCGTGAGGCGTACGACGGCACGGAGATGGTGGTCGTCGGCAAGGGCGGGTCGATCCCGCTGACGAGCCTGCTGAGCGGGCTGTACCCGAAGGCGGAGTTCCTGCTGATCGGCCTGAGCGACCCGGCGGCGCAGATCCACGCGGTGGACGAGAGCGTCTCGCCGGAGGAGCTGCGGCGGATGGCGGTGGCCGAGGCGCTGTTCCTGCGGGGGTACGCCGCGATGGCGCGCCGCTGACCGCGTGGCGGCGGCGCGCCGGCCCGGCGCCCGGGCGCTGCGCGGCGCGGGTCAGGCACGTCCGCGCGGGCGGCGGCGCACGGCGAGGACGCCGCCGGCCAGGGCGAGCGCGGTGATTCCGGCGCCGGCGAGCAGCATCGTGGGGCCGCCGGAGCCGCCGGTCTGCGAGCCGCCGACGCCCGCCTGGGCGCCGAGCGTGGGCTTGGCGGTCGTGACGGTCGCGGCGGGCGTCACCGTCGACGTGGCCGTCGCGGTGGCCGTGGCGGTGGCGGTCGTCGTGGCGGTGGGGGTCGAGGTGGGTGTGGTGGGCGAGACGATGGTGAGCACCGCCGTCGCGGTCTCGTCGCCGCAGCTGAAGGCGACCTCGTACTGCGCGCCGACGCGCGCGTCGGCGTCGACCGTCGTACGGGCGCTTTGTATCTCTCCTGCCATGCCCAGTCCAATCCTGTCGAAGACCGCCGACTCGGCGAACGCCTCGAAGTCCGTGCACCCGTCGACGGTGAGGTCCACCGCCCCGCCGGGCTGGACGGAGCTCGGCGAGACGCTGACGCTGAAGTGGACGCCCGGCCGCGCCAGGGGCGCGCCCGGGCCGGTGACGCCGAGGGCCGCGGCCGTGGGCGCGGCCGCCGCGAGGACGGTTGCGGCCAGACCGGCCCCGGCGAGTGCCGTACGCGGTGTGCTCATCAGATGGCTCCTTCGTGGGAAGTGCGCGACCCCGCACGAAGACACTAATCCGACAAGTTCCCTCGTATGCCATTGAATAGGACAAACGGGTTACGCGAGGCGGGCGCGGGGCGGGCGCGGGGCGGGCCGGGCGGGCGTTCACCGGATGCCGCTCAGCCGCGCGAAGACCACGACGTTGGCCTCGTAGCCGGCGCCCTCCTGGTAGGCGCCGCCGCAGGTGATGACCCGCAGCTCGGCCCGCTCGGTGTCCCGGTAGACGCGCGGCGGGAAGCGGTCCTTGTCGAAGACGGCCGTCTCGTAGACGGTGAACTCCACCGCCCGGCCGTCCTCGCGGATCACCTCGACGGTGTCGCCGGGCAGCAGCGCGCCGAGGTCGTAGAAGACGGCCGGGCCGGCGGCGGCGTCGACGTGGCCGACGAGGACGGCGGTGCCGCGCTCCCCCGGCGTGACCGCGCCCTCGTACCAGCCCGCGAGGCGCTCCTCGCCGGGCGGCGGGGCGGCGACCCAGCCCTCCGCGTCCAGGCCCACGGCCACCAGCGGGGCGTCCACGCCGACGGCCGGGATCGACACCCAGGTGGGCGTGGCGGACGGCAGCGCCGGGGTGGAGCCGCCGCCCGGGGGCGTGGCCAGGGCCGCTCCCCCGGCGCCGGGCGGGGCGGAGGGCTGCGGCGGGCCGGCGCCCGGCGGGTCCTCGGCCGCGCCCAGCATCATGGTCACGCCGAGGACCACCGCGCCGACGGTGATGCCGAAGGCGACCCGGGCGGCGGGCCCCGGATCGTCCGCGGTCGCGTCCCACTCCATCGGGCAACACGCTAGAACGGCCCGTGGGCGTCCGCGATTCGTGGCCGTCCGGGGGCGGACGCGGGCGGATCGGGGGCCGTAACGCACGGGCTGAGGGCTGGGACCGCGCCGGGCTCCGCCGGACGGTCAGGCGCCGACGGGCACGCCGGCCTCCAGGTTGAGGGGACGGCCGAGAGCCCGGGCGCGCAGCGCCCAGCGCAGCCGGGCGTAGCGGCCGGGCGAGAGCAGGTGCTCGGCCTCGTCCTCGGCGGCGAAGCGCCAGCCGCGCAGCTCGGCGCCGGGCAGCAGGACCTGGTCCAGCAGGTCGGGGCCGAGGCGGCCGCCGTCGAACAGGAGCCGCAGCCCGCCGTAGCGCGGGGGGTGCGGCGGCTCCCAGTCCACGATGAGGAGCGAGGGCTCGTGCGGCAGGCGCAGGCCCAGCTCCTCGGCCACCTCGCGGACGGCGGCCCGCGCGGGGGGCTCGCCGGCCTCCACGACGCCGCCGGGGAACTCCCAGCCCGGCTTGTAGGTGGGGTCCACCAGCAGCACCCGGTCGCGGTCGTCGAAGAGGAGCACGCCCGCGGCCAGGGTCTCGGCGCGGGGGGCCGGGGTCTGCACGATCTGGCAGGTGCCCGCGCCGCTCCGGGACGCCTCGGCCAGGGCCTCGGCGGTCTGGCGGGGGGTCAGACGGGAGGCCTCCACGGTGTGGGCGTCGTCGGTCAGCCACGGCAGCGCGGCGTCGTAGCGCGGCAGGTCCGCCAGGCAGCGGGTGCGCACGGCGTCGCCCTCCACGGCGGCGCGCTGGTCGATCCGCGCGCGAAGGAACGTTTCCTCAACGTGGAGCAGGAAGTGCTGCACCGTGATGCGGCGGGCCGCCAGGCCGCCGAAGATCTCGTCGCGGTGCTCCTGGTGAAGCAGGGTCATCGGCGCGATGAGAGGGCCCGGCATCTCCGACAGCAGGGCCGCGGCGGTGTCGACGACCAGGCGGCGCCAGGAGGGCAGGTCCTGGACGTCGTCGACCTCCGCCAGCCGCTCCTTGGAGAGCATGGTGCGCAGTCCCGCGCCGACCAGCTCGGGGTCGTAGAGCGTGCTGCCCGGGAGCAGGTCGAGCAGTTCGCGCGCGGCGGTGCTCTTGCCTGCCCCGAACGCGCCGTTCAGCCAGATGATCACGGACCCCCTCCTTCGTCACCCTTGTTCAGGTGCCCGCTGCACCCTGTGCCAAAAACGTGTCCGATTCGCTTCGGCAGGCGGCGGCCGCGCCGACGAGGCCGGCGTCGGTGCCCAGCTGGGCCGGCACGACCTCGAGGTTCCGCACGAAGGGCAGGGTGGCGTACTCCGTGAGGGCCCGGCGCAGCGGCGCGAAGAGGACGTCGCCGGACTGGCTGACGCCGCCGCCGATGACGGCGGTCTCGATCTCCACCAGGGTCGCGGTGGCGGCGATGGCGGCGGCCAGGGCGCGGGCGGCGCGGTCGAACGCGGCCCGCGCGATGGGGTCACCGGCGCGGGCGGCGGCCGCCACGCCCGCGGCGGTGGCGTCGCCGCCGGGGGTGGCGGGGCGCCAGCCGGCGTGGTGGGCGTAGCGGGCGATGTTGGTGCCGCTGGCGATGCGTTCGACGCAGCCGCGGCCGCCGCAGGGGCACAGGTCGCCGTTGAGGTCGACGCTGATGTGACCGATGTGGCCGGCGTTGCCTGTGGGGCCGGGGCGCAGCCGCCCGTCGAGGATGAGGCCGCCGCCGACGCCGGTGGAGACCACCATGCACAGGGCGTTGGCGCGTCCCCGGGCGGCACCGCACCAGTGCTCTCCGGCGGCGATGGCCGCGCCGTCGCCGACGAGGGTGACGGGCAGCGGCCCTGTGGTCTTGCGGATCCCCTCGACCAGCGGGAAGTCGCGCCAGCCGGGGATGTTGACCGGGCTGACGGTGCCGTTGCGGGCGTCGACCGGCCCGGCGCTGCCGATGCCGACAGCGGTGACCCGGGGCCACAGCTCGTGGGCGGTCAGCAGGGTGACGACGTCGGTGGCGGCCTGCAGCACGGTCTCGGCGGACTCGGTGGCCGGGGTGGGGCGCTGTACGCGATGCAGGAGGCGGCCGCCGGCGTCCACGAGGGCGCCCGCGATCTTGGTGCCGCCGATGTCGACGGCGGCGACGAGATCCATGGTCATGGTGGTGAAGCCTGATCCGTGATGGTCTGAGTTGTCCAGCCCGCCCCATCATGGTGTGCGAGGAGTTGTGCGGCCGCCGGCGAGGGCCGCGAGGGCGTCGGGGACCAGCCCGGTAGGGCCGGTCACCTCGGCGGCGTCGAGGGCGCCGCAGTGCAGGCCGCGCAGCAGGAATCCGGCCAGGGCGCGGGCGGTGGCGGGTTCGTCGAGAACGCCGGGGGCGTCGTCGCCGGCGCGGAGGGTGTACGCCGCCAGCCGGGCGGTGGCGGGGCCCAGGCTCTCGCGGTAGAAGGCGTAGACCGCCGCGTAGCGGGTGGGCAGGTGGCCGGGGTGCAGGTCCCAGCCCTGGTAGAAGGCGCGGTGGAGGGAGCGGCTCACCAGGCGGTGGTGCAGGCGCCATGCGTCGTGGACACGGTCAGCGGTGCCGGTGGGCAGGACGTTGGTGGAGCCGTCGGAGAGCTGCACTCCGGTGCCGGCGGCGGCGGTCTGCATGACGGCCTTGGCGTGGTCGGCGGCGGGGTGGTCCAGGGCCTGGTGGGCGGCGGCGACCTGGCAGGCGGCGCTGTAGTCGTAGGTGCCGTAGTGGAGGCCGGTGAGGCGGCCGTCGGCGGCGTCGATCAGGCGGGCGACGGTGGCGCGGCCGTCGGGGCCGAGGATGGCCTGGGTGGTCTCGATCTGGATCTCGAAGCCGAGGCGGCCGGGCGCGAGGCCGGTGGCCTGCTCGAACGCCGCGCACAGCCGGGCCATGGCGGCGGCCTGTCCGGCGTGGCTGACCTTGGGCAGGGTCAGGCGCAGGCCGGGGGGCGGCGGGCCGGCGTCCAGAAGGGCGGTGAGGAAGACGTCGAGGGTGCGGATGGCGCGGTCGCGGACGCCGGGCTCCAGGCTCTTCATGCGGATGCCGAGGTGGGGCGGGGCGGCGGGTGAGGCGGCGAGGCGGGCGACGAGCCGGGCGGCACGGGCGGCGTCGGCGTCCTCCTCGGCGTCCGGGCGGTGGCCGTAGCCGTCCTCGAAGTCGATGCGCAGGTCCTCGACGGGCTCGCGCCGGAGCTTGGCGCGCACGCGGTCGTGGACGGGGGCGGCGAGGGCGTCGGGGATGCCGAGGACGGCGGCGAGGGCCTCGGGGGTGGGGGCGTGGGCGTCGAGGAGGGCGAGGGCCTCCTCGCCCCAGGCGCGGGGGGTGTCGGGGGTCAGGGCGTCGGCGGGGACGTAGACGGTGTGGACGGGCTGGCGGGTGCCGGGGTCGCCGGGGTAGCGGCGGGCGAGGTCGGCGTCGACGGCGGCGAGCGACGCGGCGATGCCGGCGCGCGCGGCCGGGTCCAGGCTGGTGGCGACCGGCGGTGGCGGCGCCTGTGGTTCTCGCTGCGGCATGAGGGCCTCCGCCCGCCGAGGTTTTTCAACAGTCCGTTGAAGTCCTGGGTCACCGACGCTAACCGGCGGCCGGGCGAAACACAACGGACGGCCCGACACCCGGCGTTCACGGTGCGGGGCCGAAGCGCCACGGAGGATTGACCGTGGGGCAAAGGGCGTGTCACGCGCCTGCCGGAGGCTGATGGCAGCGGAGAGAAATGCCCGCACACATCAGCACTTCGGAGGACATGATCGACATGATGGACCATTACCAGTTGGTGGCGGGGCTGGCGTTGAAGCGGCTGTGGGAGGACGACGGCAGCGGCCCGCCGCCGGTCGTCGGCGGGCACGAGGCGGACCGGCGGGCGAGCCTCGCCGCCTCCCGCCCGGCCTCGGGCTCGGGGTCCGCCTCCGCGTCGCCTCTCCCGGAGGCCTCTCCCGGCCGCCGACGGCGGGGCGGGGTACGCCGCGGGCGCGGCGGCGCGCCCGCCACGGTCACCTGACGGCGGCGGCCGGGGATCGAGGGGCCCGCGGGGGCGGCGTTCAGCCCTTGCGGGCCCTGACCTCGTCGGTCAGCGCCGGGACGACGTCGAACAGGTCGCCGACGACGCCGTAGTCCACCAGCTCGAAGATCGGCGCCTCGGCGTCCTTGTTGACGGCGACGATCGTCTTGGAGGTCTGCATCCCGGCGCGGTGCTGGATGGCGCCGGAGATGCCGGCCGCGACGTACAGCTGCGGGGAGACAGTCTTGCCGGTCTGGCCGACCTGGTGGGCGTGCGGGTACCAGCCGGCGTCCACGGCGGCCCGGGAGGCGCCCACGGCGGCGCCGAGGGAGTCGGCGAGCGCCTCGATGAGCGCGAAGTTCTCCGCACCGCCCATGCCGCGCCCGCCGGAGACGACGATCGCCGCCTCGGTGAGCTCGGGCCGCCCGGTGGACTCGCGGGGGCTGCGGGTGACGACGCTGGTGCCGGTGGCGAGGGGGCCGAAGGTGACGGCCAGCTCCTCGACGGTACCGGCGGCCGGCGCGGCCTCGGGGGCGGCGGAGTTGGGCTTCACGGTGATGACCGGCGTGCCCTTGGTGACGCGGGAGGTGGTGGTGTAGGCGGCCGCGAACACCGACTGGGTGGCGACGGGGCCGTCCTCGCCGGCCTGGAGGTCGACGGCGTCGGTGATGATGCCCGAGCCGAGCCGGACGGCCAGGCGGGCGGCGATCTCCTTGGACTCGGCGGAGGAGGGCAGCAGGATCGCGGCCGGGGAGACGGCGTCGGCGGCGGCCTGGAGGGCGTCCACCTTGGGCACCACCAGGTAGTCGGCGAACTCGGGGGCGTCGGCGGCGAGGACCCGCGCCGCGCCGTGCTCGGCGAGGACGGGCGCGGCGGTGGCGGCGCCGGCGCCGAGGTGGACCGCGACCGGGTCGCCGAGGCGGCGGGCGAGGGTGAGCAGCTCCAGCGTGGGCTTGCGGACGTCGCCGTCGAGGTGATCGACGTAGACGAGGACTTCGGCCATGGTTCAGGGCTCCTGGATGGCTGGCGGTGTGGTCGGGTGTCTCGGGGTGTCGGTCGGGCCGGGCGGCCTCAGACGAACTTGCGCTCGGCGAGGAAGGCGGCGAGTTGCTTGGCGCCCTCGCCCTCGTCGGTGACGATCTCGCCCGCGGTGCGCGGCGGCCGCGCGGTGACGGACTCGACCGCCGTGTGGGCGCCGGCGAGGCCGACCTCCTCGGCGTCGATCCCGAGGTCGTCCAGGTCCAGGCTGGTCACGGACTTCTTCTTGGCGGCCATGATCCCCTTGAAGGAGGGGTAGCGGGCCTCCCCCGACTGGTCGGTGACGGAGACGACGGCCGGCAGCCCGGCGCGCAGCCGCTCGCTGGCGGCGTCGCCGTCGCGGCGGCCGGTGACGGCGCCGTCGGCGACGGCCAGCTCGGACAGCAGGGTCACCTGCGGAACGCCGAGCCGCTCGGCCAGCATGGCGGGCAGCACGCCCATGGTGCCGTCGGTGGAGGCCATGCCGCAGATCACCAGGTCGTAGCCGGTGTGCTCGATGGCCTTGGCGAGCACGAGGGAGGTGCCGAGGGCGTCGGTGCCGTGCAGGTCGTCGTCCTCGACGTGCACCGCCCTGTCCGCGCCCATGGACAGGGCCTTGCGCAGCGCGTCGTTGGCGTCCTCGGGGCCGATGGTGACGACCGTCACCTCGGCCTCCTCGGCGTCCTCGGCGATCCGCAGCGCCTGCTCGACGGCGTACTCGTCGAGCTCCGACAGCAGGCCGTCGGAGGACTCCCGGTCGGTGGTCAGGTCCTCCGCGAAGCCCCGCTCGCCCGCGGCGTCGGGCACGTACTTCACACAGACAACGATCCTCAGGCTCACGCCGGCTCTCCTCACCGCTGTTCTTAGTTACTCGTGAGTACATCCAGGGTATGCCACCGCGTCAAGGATGCCGTGCTGTGACGTTGCCGACGCCACGCGCCCCCGTCTTCTCCGGGTTCCTCAGGGGATCGCGGCGCCGAGGGCGGCGATGACGTCGGCCTTGCGCGGCTGGCCGGAGCCCCGGTGGGCCACGCGCCCGCCCGCGTCCAGCACCAGGACCGTCGGGGTGTGCGCGATCCCGAGCGCGCGGACGAGGTCGAGACGCTTCTCGGCGTCGATCTCGACGTGTGTGACGCCCTCGACCATACCGGCCACCTCCGACAGGATCCGGCGGGTGGCCCGGCACGGCTGGCAGAAGGCGCTGGAGAAGTGCACGAGCGTGGCGCGCTCCCCCAGCCGCCCGGCGCCGATCTCGCCGGCGGCCAGCCGCGCCGGCCGCGTGCCCGGGGCCTGTCGGCTCATCTCCTCACACCCTCCCGTCGCCGTCACGGTGCAAGCGCCCGGCGGGTGGCGTTCATTCCCGCCGGGCGGGACGCCCTTCAGCGGGCCATCTCCTCGCGCAGCGCGGCGACGAAGCCGTCCACGTCCGCCTCGGTGGTGTCGAAGGAGCACATCCAGCGCACCAGCCCCGCCGCCTCGTCCCAGTAGTAGAAGCGGTAGCACTTCAGCAGGCGTTCGGACACCTCGTGCGGGAGGGCGGCGAAGACGGCGTTGGCCTGGACCGGGTAGCGGATCTCGACGCCCTTCACGGCGCTCACGCCGTCCGCGAGGCGCCGGGCCATGGCGTTGGCGTGGGCGGCGCCGCGCAGCCACAGGTCGCCGGCGAGCAGCGCCTCGAACTGCGCGGAGACGAAGCGCATCTTGGCGGCGAGCTGCATGGACAGCTTGCGCAGGTGCGGCATGGCCGTGACCGCCCCGGGGGTGAGGACGACGACGGCCTCGCCGAAGAGCATGCCGTTCTTGGTGCCGCCGAAGGAGAGCACGTCGACGCCGGCGTCGGTGGTGAAGGCGGCGAGCGGCAGGCCGAGGGAGGCGGCGGCGTTGGCGATGCGGGCGCCGTCGACGTGGACGGTCATGCCGCGCTCGTGGGCGTGGTCGGCGAGGGCGCGGATCTCCTCGGGCGTGTACCGGGTGCCGAGCTCGGTGGACTGGGTGAGGGAGACCACCTGCGGCGTGGCGCGGTGCTCGTCGTCGAAGCCGAACGCCTCGCGGTCGACGAGCTCGGGGGTGAGCTTGCCGTCGGGGGTGGGCACGGGGAGCAGCTTCAGGCCGCCGACGCGCTCGGGGGCGCCGCACTCGTCGGTGTGGATGTGGGCGCTGTCGGTGGTGATGACCGCGCCGCGGCGGTCGGTGAGGGCCTGGAGCGCGACGACGTTGGCGCCGGTGCCGTTGAAGACCGGGTGGACCTCGGCGCGGGGGCCGAAGTGGGCGCGGAAGACGTCCTGGAGGTGGGCGGTGTAGTCGTCGGCGCCGTAGGCGGGCTGGTGGCCGCCGTTGGCCAGGGCCAGGGCGGCCAGGATCTCGGGGTGGGCGCCGGCGTAGTTGTCGCTGGCGAAGCCGCGCACAGCGGGGTCGTGGCGGCGCCGGGCGTCGGTCGCGGGCGCCGGGGCGCCGGCGCCCGCGTCGCCGGGCGTCACGGCTGGGGGGTGAGCCACAGGCGGGTTCCGTTCACTTCCTCGGCGGGCCGGCTCCACAGCTGCCGGACGGACTCGGCCAGGTCCTTCACGTCCGTGAAGCCCGCGAACTTCGCGCCGGGGCGTTCGGCGCGCAGCGCGTCGTGGACCAGGGCCTTGACGATCAGGATGGTGGCGGCGGCCGGGGGCGGGCCGTCGCCGCCCGCCTTGCGGAAGCCGTCGGCGAGGGCGAGGGTCCACGCCTCGGCGGCGGACTTCGCGGCGGCGTAGGCGGCGTTGCCCGCGGTCGGCCTGGCGGCGCCGGCCGCGCTGACCAGCACGAAGCGGCCGTTGCCGCTGCGGGCAAGGGGGCCCTCGAAGGCGAGGGAGGTGTGCTGCACGGTGCGCACCAGCAGATCGTGCAGGGCCTCCCAGTCGGCGAGGTCGGTCTCGGCGAAGGAGGCGGAGCCGCGCCAGCCGCCGACGAGGTGGATCAGGCCGTCGACGCGGCCGAACTCCTTCTCGGTCTTGGCCGCCCAGTCGCGGGCCTCCGCCAGGTGGAGCAGGTCGACGGTGTCGCCGGTGACGGTGGCGCCGCCGTGTGCGAAGCGGGCGGCGTCGACGCCCAGGGCGAGGCGCTCGGCGTCGGCGTCGGACGCCACCACGACGGCGCCCGCCTCGGCCAGGCGCTTGAGGGTCGCGTGCCCGGCGGGGCCTCCGGCGCCGGCCACGGCCACCACGGCGCCCTCCAGCTCGCCGCCCGCGCCGTTGCCGGGGGTCGTGGTGCTCATCGCGGTCACCTCCGTTGCGTGCGGGGTGGGTGTGGTTGTGGTGCGTGCTGTCGTGCGTATGGGTCCATGATGCCGCGTAACGCCGCCCGGGTCAGGCCGCCCGGGTGGCGGGGGCGGCGGCGGTGATGCCGCGCGTGGACTCGATGACGCGGCGCAGCTTCTTCGCCAGCGCCTCGTAGAACAGGCTCAGCGGGAACTCGTCGGGCAGCACGTCGTCCACCAGCCTGCGCGGCGGCAGGCTCAGGTCCAGGGCGTCGGGGCCCTTGGCCCAGGTGGAGCCGGGGTGCGGGGCGAGGTAGGCCGAGACGAGCTCGTACGCCTTGAGCCAGTGCACGATCTTCGGGCGGTCGATGCCGCGCCGGTAGAGGGTCTCGATCTCCTCGCGCAGCCGGGCGGTGACCTCGCGGGCGCGGTCCCAGTCGATGGTGAGGCGGTTGTCGCGCCAGCGCAGGGCGTCGTTCTGGTGGAGGCAGGCGAAGAGGAGCTGGCCGCCGAGGCCGTCGTAGTTGCGGTGGCGCTCGCCGGTGACGGGGAAGCGGAAGAGGCGCTCCAGCAGCACGGCGTACTGCACGTCGCGGCCCTGCGGGTAGCCGTCGGCGGCGAGCAGGCCGGCCTCGTGGAAGGCGGTCAGGTCGCAGCGCAGCTCCTCCAGGCCGTACATCCAGTACGGCTGGCGCTGCTTGATCATGAAGGGGTCGAACGGCAGGTCGCCGTGGCTGTGGGTGCGGTCGTGGATCATGTCCCACAGCACGAAGGTCTGCTGGCTGCGCTCCTGGTCGGTCAGCAGGCCCTGGGCGTCCTCGGGCAGGGTGAGGCTGGTGACCTCGCAGGCGGCATGGACGACGCGGCGAAAGCGGGCGGCTTCGCGGTCGCAGAAGATGCCGCCCCAGGAGAAGCGCTCGGGGGCCTTGCGGACGGCGATGGTCTCGGGGAAGAGCACGGCGGAGTGGGTGTCGTACCCGGGGGTGAAGTCCTCGAAGGCGATGCCGAGGAACATCGGGTTGTCGTAGCGGGTGCGCTCCAGCTCGGCCAGCCAGTCGGGCCACACGACGCGCAGGGCGACGGCCTCCAGGTTGCGGTCGGGGTTGCCGTTCTGGGTGTACATCGGGAAGACCACGAGGTGTTCGCGGCCGTCGGCGCGGCTCGCGGCCGGCTGGAACGCCAGCAGCGAGTCGAGGAAGTCGGGAACGCCGAAGCCGTCGGCGGCCCAGCGGCGCAGGTCCTGCTCCAGGGCGCGGTGGTAGGCGGCGTCGTGCGGCAGCAGGGGGGCCAGCTCGCGCACGGCCTCGATCACGCTGTCGAGGTGGCGCTCCACCTCGGCGCGGCCGGGGGCGCCCTCGGCGTCGAAGTCGATGGAGCCGTCCTTCGCCTGGGCAGGGCGGATGGCCGTCACGGCCTCCTTGAGCCTCGACCACGCGGGGTGGGCGGCGAGGCGCCCCTCCCCGGAGGGGCCAGAAAGTCCACGATCACGCCCGGCGGACGCAAGAGTTTCCGTCATAACCCATCCTTTGCCGAAGTTCCTTGCGCGTAATCACGGTAGCTGGCGGAGTTTCTTCGATCAACCGGAGGCGCGTGAGATCCTGGCGCCATGCCGCTGCTGACCGTTGGACACCGCGGGCTGATGGGCGTGGAGCCGGAGAACACCCTGCGGTCGTTCCGCCGGGCCGACCGCGCCGGGCTTGACGTCATCGAACTCGACCTGCACCTCAGCAAGGACGGCGAGCTGGTGGTGATGCACGACGCCGAGGTGGACCGCACCACCGACGGCACCGGGCCGGTCGGCGACCTCACGGTGGCCGAGCTGCGGGGCCTGGACGCGGGCGACGGGGAGCGGATCCCGCTGTTCACGGACGTGGTGGACGCGGTCGGCGCGCCGTTGCAGGCCGAGATCAAGGACCGGGCGGCCGCCCGGGTGCTGGCCGCCCTCATCGAGGACCGGGGGCTGGGCGAGCGCGTCACCGTCATCTCCTTCCACGACGACGCGCTGGCCGAGACGGCGGCGCTGCTGCCGGGCGCCGCCCTGGGGCTGGTGACCGGGCGCTCGACGGACTCCGCGCCGGAGCGCGCCGCGGAGCTGGGCGCGGGCCTGGTCTCCTGCGAGCTGGCCTACCTGGACGCGGACGTCGTCGGGCGCTGCCACGCGGCGGGCGTGAAGGTGCTGGCGTGGACGGTGAACACCCCGGCGGAGCTGGCACGCGCGCGGCAGCTGGGGCTGGACGGGGTGGTGACGGACCTGCCGGAGATCGTGCGGGCGGCCCGGTCGGACGCGGGCGCTACGGCAGGGGCTTGACCAGCAGTTCGAACTCCAGGTCGCCGCGGCGGGGGATGCCGAACCGCTCGTCCCCGTACGGGAAGGGGCTGCGGCGGCCGGTGCGGGCATAGCCGCGGCGCTCGTACCAGGCGATGAGATCCTCGCGCGCGGAGATGACCTTCATCCGCATCTCGGTCGCGCCCCACTCGGCGCGGGCGCGGCGTTCGGCCTCGGCCAGGAGCAGCTTGCCGACGCCGCCGCCCTGGAGGGTGGGGCGTACGGCGAACATCCCGAAGTAGGCGGCGGGGCCCCGGCCTTCCGGCCCGTCGTGGCGTTCGATCTGGCAGCAGGCGACGAGTTCGGCGTCGCCCTCGCTCTCGGTGTCGCTGTCGCTGGCGCACTCGGCGACGAGCAGCTGGCCGCCCGGGGCGCGGACGAGCGAGCGGACCTCCTCGGGGTCGGTGCGCTGGCCGTCGAGGAGATGCGCCTCGGTGGTCCAGCCGACGCGGCTGGACTCGCCCCGGTACGCCGACTCCACGAGGGCGACCAGCGCGGGGACGTCGCCCTCCGCGGCGATGCGGAAGCGCAGGCGCGGTGGCCGCGCCGTCGTCGCCGCCGGGCCGCCCGGCACCTCCGGCACCCCTGACACCCCTGACACGCCGGCTCCTCCTCGGTCTCTCGGCCCGGGCTCGGGCGCTACAGGCCGGAATGCTAGCGCGCCGCCTCACGCCCCCCGAGTCTCCGGTGCGCTCCCCTGAGCGCCCGCGGTGGCGGGCAGCCTCCCCGCGGAGGCGGCGCGGTGCGGGAGGGCGTGATGCACGGACCGGAGCCGGTGGGCTGGCTGCTGGTGGCGCTGGGCTGCGGCACGGGCGGGTACTGCCTGCTGCGGCTGCGCGGCGTGCGGGCGTGGTGGCGGCAGGGCGCGGCGGCCGAGGGTGTCATGGGGCTGGGCATGGCGGCGATGGCGGGGGTGACGGCGCCGGCGGGGCTCGCGCCGCTGCTGGGCGCGTTCTACGCGGCCGTGACGGTGTGGTGGGTGCTGCTGCCCGGGGCGGGCGCCGGGGCCGGGCACCGGGCGCACCACCTGGCGGAGGGCGCGGCGATGGTGTACATGGCGCTGGCCATGGCCGGGGACGGCGAGGGGCGGCACGCGCACGTGGGGGGTGCGGGGGGCGTGCCGTGGCTCACGGGCGCGCTCGCGGCGTACTTCGCGCTGCGGGCGCTGCGCGCCGGGCGGCGGCTCGTGCCGGCGGCGGAGGCCGCGCCGCACGGCACGGCGGCGAGCGGGGCGGCGGCGGGCGGGGCGGCGGGCACGCGGCCGCCGGAGGTGGTGGCGGCCTGCCGGGTGGCGCTCAGCATGGGGATGCTCGCGATGCTGCTGACGCTGTGAGGCTCGCCCCTGCGCGGGCGGGCCTCGGTGCCGGGCTGTCAGAGCCGCGATCTAGGCTGTGGCGCATGGTGATCACGCTCACGTCGACGCTGCTCGTGCTGGGCGGGCTCGCCGCGCTGCTGGCGCCGCGCCTGCTGGGCCGCGGCAGCTGGCCGGAGCGGGAGCCCGTGCTGGCGCTGTGGGTGTGGCAGTGCGTGGTGGCGGCGGTGCTGCTGTGCTGCGTGTTCGCGATGGCGCTGTGCGGGGCCGCCGCCTGGCAGGAGGTGCGCGGCCAGGTGTTCGCGCCCGCGCCCAGCGAGGTGGTGCAGGCGTACGCCGTCCACCCCGACGGTCGGCGGTGGGCCGCCGCGGTGGCCGTGGCGCTGGCCTGCGGCGGGCTGTGGACGGCGGTGATGTTCGGCCGCGAGGTGAGGGCGGCACGCGCGGAGCGGCGCCGCCGGCGGGCCGGGCTGCTCGCCCGCGTCCCCCGGCTGCCGGGCGAGGAGCCGGACGCCGGCGACCGGCTCCTCGTGCTGGAGGACGAGCGGCCCGACGCCTGGCTGCTGCCCGGGTCCGGCCCCCGGCTGGTCATCACGACCGGCGCGCTCCGGCGGCTGACGGGGCGGCAGCTCGACGCGGTGCTCGCCCACGAGGAGGGCCACGTGCGGGCCCGCCACCATTGGCTGCTGTACTGCGCGGGCACGCTGGCCAGGGGTTTCCCGGGGGTGCCGGTGTTCGCGGCGTTCCGGCGCCAGGTGCACCGGCTGGTCGAGCTGGCGGCCGACGACGCCGCCTCGCGGCGCTTCGGGCGGCTCACCACCGCCCTGGCCCTGGTCGGCCTCAACGAGGACCGTGGCGTCTTCGGCGAGGCGTCCGCCGTCCACCGGGCCGAGGTCCCCCAGCGCGTCAGCCGGCTGCTGCATCCCGCCCGGCGGCTGTCCGTGGCACGCCGGCTGCACATGACCGCCGCGGCGGCGGCCCTGCCGGCGATACCGGTGCTGGTGACCTTCGCGCCGGGGCTGACCGCGCTCCGCGGCTAGCAGACCGTTCGGGGCGGACGGGAGGAGGGCAGGAGAGGAGGATGCAACGCATGACGATCAAGGGCGTTCTCTTCGACTTCTCCGGGACCCTGCTGCGCATCGAGCCGGCCGTCTCGTGGCTGCGCACCGTGCTGGACCGGGCGGGGGTCGAGCTGCCCGAGGAGGAGCTGGCGCGGTGCGCGGCGGCGCTGGAGGAGGCGGGGGCGCTGCCGGGCGGCGCGCAGCCGCAGGACGTGCCGCCGGAGCTGCGGCCGCTGTGGCGGGAGCGGGACCGCGACGCCGCGCGGCACCGCGCGCTGTACACCGGGCTGGCCCGCCAGGTGCCGCTGCCGCGCCCGGAGTTGTACGACGCGCTGTACGACCGGCACCGCGAGCCCGGGGCGTGGCGGCCGTACCCCGACGCCGCGGCGGTGCTGCGGGAGCTGTCCGCCCGGGGCGTGGCCGTCGCCGTGGTGAGCAACATCGGCTGGGACCTGCGCCCCGTCTTCCGCTTCCACGGGCTCGACCCGTGGGTGAGGGAGTACGTGTTGTCGTTCGAGCACGGCATCCAGAAGCCGGATCCCCGGCTGTTCCGCGCGGCATGCGAAGCGTTGGGGGTGGAGCCGCGCGAGACGCTGATGGTCGGGGACGATGCCACGGCGGACGCGGGGGCGGCGGGGCTGGGCTGCGCGGTGCACCTGGTGGACCACCTGCCGGTGACCGACCGGCCCTCCGGGCTGCTTCCCGTGCTCCGGCTGGTGGGCTGAGCCCGCGCCGAGCCTCTCCGGCGAGGCCGGGGCCACCGCCCCGGCGGCGGTTTCGGGCGGTCCCCCGCTCCGCCCGAAACCGGCACCGGGCCGGTCCCGCCCCGTTGGCCCAGGGCCGGGCAGGCTCCAACAAGCGCACTGAGTATATTGGCTCGGAGCCAGTCAACGCGGGAGTCCAGCATGTCCCCTCGCAGCGCATCCGTCAATGAAGAGATGCGCCGACGCTCGCGGACCCGGCTCCTCGAGGCCACCGTGGAATTGGTGTCGGAGCGGGGCTACGAGTCCACCACGCTGGGCGACATCGCGGACCGGGCGGGCTCGGCACGGGGCCTGATCTCGTACTACTTCCCGGGAAAGCGCCAGCTCCTGCAGTCCGCCGTGCACCGCCTGATGCACCTCACCCTCGCCGAGGCGCTGGAGCGCGAGCCGCCGCCCTCGGGGCCGCAGGCCGGGCGGGAACGCCTGGCGCGGTCCATCGACGCGATCCTCGGTATCGCCCGCGACCGCCCGGTGCTGATGCGGGCTCACATGGCGGGCCTGCTGCAGGCGGAGGGGTTCATCCAGTGCGCGGAGCAGCAGCGGCTGGCGGCGTTGCTGCGGGACACCATGGTGCGCTACGGCTCGCGCGACCCGGACGCCGACTATCCGCTGCTGCGGTCGCAGCTCATGGGCGCCGTGGTGGCGCAGCTGCTGCCGGGGGCGCCGATGCCGATGGCACGGATGCGGGCCGAGTTGTTCGGCCGCTACGGGCTGTCCTGGGAGCTGGGGTTCCCGCCCGAAACAGGACCGGAAGGCGGCCCTGTTCTCGCATAGCTACGGCGGCCGGACATGCAGCGCCGTGTGACTGCCGTGGTCGTCGTTTCCCGTCAGCCGGGTGTCTCGCTGAGCTGAACGAGTGATCTCGGGCCGGGCGGAGAGGTGCGGGTGCGGCTGGCCGGGAGGCGGGGGCAAGGCGTCCGGCGGCACCGGGGTGAGAGCCGGGCTTACCACAGGGCCGGTTCAGAGGCTGATCAGGGTGTGTGAGTCGCCTGTCACCGGCTGTATCTGCGGATGCGGTAGCGCAGTCCGGACGCGGATGACTGCCAGCCGTTGTCCTCGGTGACTGTCCACGTCGGGTCCGGTGTCGGGGCGTAGGTGTCGCCGTCCACCGTCAAGTCGACCTCAGTCACCGAGAGCATCGTGGCGTATCCCAGGGCGGCCCGGTAAATTTCCCCGCCGCCGATCACCCATGCCGCGGCGGGGGCAGCTGACTCCGACGGCTCGGCCGCGAGTTCCAGAGCCTGGGCGATGGATCCGGCACGTTCCGCGCCGTCGGCCACCCACAGTGGATCACGAGTCACCACGATGTTGCGCCTGCCGGACAGCGGGCGGAACCGCGGAGGCAGCGAATCCCACGTTCTGCGCCCCATCACCACCGGATGCCCCAGGGTGGTTGCCTTGAAATGCGCCATGTCCTCGGGCAGGCGCCACGGAATCGCGTTGCCCGCGCCGATCACGCCATCGAGGGTCTGCGCCCAGATCAGCCCGACGTTCACACCGCGACCGGGGCTTTGATGGCCGGGTGGTGTTGGTAGTCGAGCACTTCCACATCGGAGTAGGCGTATGCGAAAAGCGAGCCGGCCTGGCGCAGACGCAGCCCGGGGAACGCGAACGGGGTGCGCGAGAGCTGCTCGGTCACCTGCTCCACATGATTGTCATAGATGTGGCAGTCGCCGCCGGTCCAGATGAAGTCACCCGGTTCGAGGCCGACCTGCTGCGCCACCATGTGCGTGAGCAGGGCGTAGCTGGCGATGTTGAACGGGACACCGAGGAACAGGTCCGCGCTGCGCTGGTACAGCTGGCAGGAGAGCTTGCCGTCGGCGACGTAGAACTGGAAGAAGGCGTGACACGGCGCGAGTGCCATCTTGGAAAGCTCGGCGACGTTCCAGGCGGAGACGATCATCCGGCGGGAGTCCGGGTCCCGGCGCAGAGTGTCGAGTACCTCGCTGATCTGGTCGATGTGCCTGCCGTCCGGAGCGGGCCAGGAACGCCACTGTGCGCCGTAAACCGGACCGAGCTCGCCGTTCGCGTCGGCCCATTCGTCCCAGATGGTGACGCCGTGCTCACGCAGCCAGCCGACGTTCGAGTCGCCGCGCAGGAACCACAACAGTTCGTACACGATAGATCTGAGATGCACCTTTTTGGTGGTGACCAGCGGGAACCCCTGCGAGAGGTCGTAGCGCAGGTGGTGCCCGAACACACTTCGGGTGCCGGTGCCCGTCCGGTCGGCTTTGGCCGCCCCGGAGGTGAGTACCAGCCGCAACAGGTCTTCGTACTGGGTGTCCGCCACAGCCGCGAGTCTACGGGCCGCCTACAAGGCGCACTCGACGGTCATGCCCCCCCGTACGCCCGGGGCACCGGTGCGCGGCTCAGCCGCGGCGCGGGCCGCGGGCACGCCTGAGCGGCGGGGCGCGGCCATTGCCTGACTCGGTTGCGCCGTCAGGCGTCAGGCCGTCGGGCGTCGGGCCGTTACGCCGGCGCGGGCAGGGGCGGCCGCACGGAGGGCGGCGACCGCGGCGCGGACGGCGGGCCTGCGGCCGGCGTCGGCCCGCCACAGGGCGTACACGTGACGGATGATCGCGCGCCGCACGGGCACGACCGCCACGCCCGCCGGCACCGGATCCCGGCCCAGGCGGGGCGCCACCGCCACGCCCAGCCCCGCCGCGATGAGGGCGAGCTGCGTGTGGTGCTCGGCGGCGGTGTGGACGACCCGCGGCTCGATGCCCTTGCCCCGAAGCGTCAGCATCAGCCAGTCGTGGCAGATCGCGCCGGGCGGCCAGGACACCCATGGGTCGCCGGCGAAGTCCTCCAGGTCCACCTCGTCCCGCCCGGCCAGCGGGTGGCCGGCGGGCATCGCGATGTCGGCGACGTCGTCGAAGAGCGGCGCCTTCGCCAGCCCGCCGGGGAGGGCGAGCGGCCGGTTGTACCAGTCGAGGACGACGGCCAGGTCGATGTCGCCGCGCACCAGCGCCGCCACGGCGTCGTCGGGCTCGGCCTCGCGCATCGGGACGCGCAGCCGCGGGTGCTCGGCGTGCAACGCCGCCAGGGCGCGCGGCAGCAGGCCGCGCGCCGCGGAGGCGAACGCGCCCAGCGGCAGCTCGCCCACGGCCTGGCCGCGGTGGGCCTCCAGGTCGGCGCGGGCGCGCTCGACCTCGCAGAGGATGCGTTCGGCGTGCTCGGCCAGCAGCCGCCCGGCGTCCGTCAGCCGCACACCGCGGCCGTTCTTCATCAGCAGCCGCTGGCCGGTCTCCCGCTCCAGCTTGGCGAGTTGCTGGGAGACCGCCGAGGTGGTCACGTGCAGCGCGAGGGCGGCGCCGGTCACCGAGCCGTGGCTGTGGACGGCATGCAGGACGCGAAGGCGGTCGAGGCTCAACACATCAGGAATGCTACGCAGTCGGCCCGGTCATTCCGTGGCCCGGCTACACGGCCGGGCGGCCACCGCCGGCCGCGGGCGTGCGGCGCGGCGGAGGGGGAACCTGCCAGGCAGCGGCTCCGTCGAAACGGCGGGCCGCATGGCCGTCATCCCTTCCCTCACCTTCTCCCCCTCCCCCGCTCTCATCCGAATCTCCTCCGTCCAGCCAGACTCCCTCCGGAGGACCCCATGGCGTATCACCCCGCACGCGCCGCCGCGATCGTCGTGCTCTCCGCGCTCACCGCGCTCACCGCCGCCGGCTGCGCCTCCCCCGACGAGGACTCCTCTACCGACAACCGCGCCGGGACCGGCGACCGGCCCGGCGCCGAAGCGTCCGCCGAGCCGTCGCCGCCCGGCTCCCCCGCCGAGCCGTCCGACGGGTCGCCGCAGGACGCCTCGGGCGGCGCCGACCAGGAACAGCCGTCCGGGCACAACCCGAGCCAGGACCAGGACCAGGACCAGGACGCGGACGACGGCGCGCCCTGGTGCGCGGCCGAGTCGCTGTCCGCGTCCCTGACGCCGCTGAGCCCCGGGGCGGGCAACCGGTACGCCGCGCTGGTGCTCACCAACACCTCGGACACCGCCTGCCGCACCCAGGGCTGGCCCGGCCTGCAGCTCGTGACGGCCGACGGCGAGGAGATCCCCACCACCACCGTGCGCGACGACTCCGCCGGCGCGCGGCCGCTGACCGTCGAGCCGGGCGGCAGCGTGCACACGCAGCTGCACTGGACCGTCGTGCCCAGCGACGCGGACCCCGCCACGGGCTGCGGGCCCGAACCGGCGTCGCTGCGGGTGATCCCGCCGGACGAGTACGGCGCCACCTCGGCCGAGTGGGAGCTGGGAGCGGTCTGCGGCGACGGCCGGATCGAGGCGCTGCCGCTGGAGGCGGGCGAAGGGCCGGGCTGAGGACCGGCTGTGGGCCCGGGCCCGGACTCAGGCGGTGGGCAGCCAGTCGACGCGGCCGGCCAGCAGGGCGTAGCCGACGAACGCCACGATGTCGATGAGCGCGTGCGCCACGACCAGCGGCATGACCCGGCCCCAGCGCCGGTAGAGCCAGACGAAGATCACACCCATCGCCAGGTTCCCGGCGAAGCCGCCGAGTCCCTGGTAGAGGTGGTAGGTGCCGCGCAGCACCGAGCTGGCCATCAGCGCCGCGCCCGGGCCCCAGCCGAGCTGGCCGAGCCTGCGCAGCAGGTAGCCGACGACGATCACCTCCTCCAGCACGGCGTTCTGCACGGCGGAGGCGATCAGCACCGGGATCTTCCACCACACGTCGGGCAGCGACTCCGGCACGACCGTGAGGCTGGCCCCGGCGGCGTGGGCGCCGAGGTAGAGCAGCAGCCCGGTGCCGCCGATGCCCGCGGCGACGACCGCGCCCCAGGCAAGGTCGAAGCGTGGGCGGCGCACGTCGAAGCCGATCAGGCCCAGTCCGGGAGCGGACCCGCCGGCGGCCGGTTCGCGCGTCAGCAGGTGGGCGACGAGCGCGACGGGCACGAGCGCGGTGGCGATGCCGAAGAGCTGCCAGGCCAGATCGAGCCAGGGCCGGCCGGGCGCGCTGGAGGTGTTGAGGTTGGCCGCCTGGTCGGCGAGGCCGCCGGGGCGGGTGATGACGCCGGCGAAGCGGATCAGCGCGGCCACGGCGCTGGCGCCCAGGGACAGGGCCAGCACCAGCAGCAGCTCGCGGCGCAGCACGCGGTGCGTGGGCGCCGGGTGCTGCGCGGCGTCGGCCGCCTGGCCGCCCTGGCCCTGCCCATGGCCCTGGTCCTGCCCATGGTCCTGGTCCGGCTTCAGCCGCACTGTGTCTCCGTTCGACGTGCCGACGCCTGGGCACACCGTGGGGCGGTCACGTGCGGACACGGGCGAGCGCGCGGGCGGCGGCGGAGACCCTAGGGCCCGGCGACCGGCCAGCTGTGCACGGGGGCGTCCGTGCGCGACAGCGCACCGTACCGCTCGACGAGCCGCCGGAGCGCCGTGGCGCGGTCCGCGCCGCCCGCCACCTCACGGTGATAGACCAGAGTCTGCCAGGCCGCCCCGGTGACGCCGCGGCGGCATCTCTCCTCGATGACCGACAGGTAGTGGTCGCGGTCGGTGGCGGCGACGCCGCAGGCATCGAGGCCCTGGGCGGCCAGCGGCAGCAGGTGCTCGCGGATCAGGCGGACGGCCGGCAGCCGCCGGGGGCCCTCGGCGTCGGGCCAGCTCAGCTCGGCGTCGATGCCGTGGCGGCAGGCGGCGAGGAAGTTGCCCTCGGCGGCGGCGAACGGCAGGCGCCGCCATACCGGGTCCGGCTGGTCGGTGAGCGCCCTCACCAGGCCGTAGTAGAAGGCGGCGTTGGCCACGGTGTCGGTGACGGTGGGCCCGCTGGAGAGCACGCGGTTCTCCACCCGCAGGTGGGGGACGCCGTCGACGACGGCGTAGACCGGGCGGTTCCAGCGGTAGACGGTGCCGTTGTGCAGGGCGAGCTCGGCCAGGCTCGGCACGCCGCCCGCCTCGATGACGGCGAGCGGGTCCTCCTCCTGGCACACGGGCAGCAGCGCCGGGAAGTAGCGCAGGTTCTCCTCGAACAGGCAGGTGGGCCCGGTGATCCAGCGTTCGCCGAACCAGGTGCGGGGGCGTACGCCCTGGGCGGCCATCTCGGGCGGGCGGCTGTCGGTGGCCTGGAGGAAGAACGGCGGCCGCGACTCGTGCCACAGCTCGCGGCCGAAGACGAAGGGGGCGTTGGCGCCGACGGCGACCTGCGCGGCGGCCGCCGCCTGGGCGGCGTTCCAGGTCGCGGCGAAGCGCTCGGGGGTGGTCTGGAGGTGGAGCTGGACGGAGGTGCAGGCGGACTCCGGGGCGATGGAGTCGAAGGAGCGGGTAAGGGTCTCGGCGCCGGCCAGGTCCAGGGAGATCCGCTCGCCGCGCGCGGCCATGATCTGGTCGTTCAGCAGCGCGTACCGGGCCGCCTGGGAGAAGCTGTCGGGGACCATCTGCTCCTCGGTGATGGTCGGGAGAACGCCGACCATCACGACCTGCGCGTCGAATTCCCCGGCCATTCGGTCGGCGTATCCGAAGGCGATGCGCAGCTCTTCGGCCAGATCGTCGAAGACTCTCGCGACCAGGCGTCTGGGGGCGACATTGAGTTCCAGCGTGAATTTTCCCAGCTCGGTCTGGAAATCCCGGGTGGCCATTCGCGCGAGGACCGCGTCGTTGACCATTCGGGGAACGCCACGGGAATCGGCCAGGTTCAGTTCGATCTCCAGGCCGACGAGATCGCGGGGGCGGTCGAAGCGGCCGTCCGCCAGGAGGCGCCGCAGCCCCTCCAGACACTCCCGCAGCCGGGCGCGGAAGAGCTGCCGGGCAGCCAGATCGAACCGGTCGGCGGCGACCTTCGCCCCCATGGCACACCTCCAGCGTCGTGTACCGCCCCGTCGCGCGGTGTCCCCAAGCATGCCCACGTCACGGCGCCGGTAACACGCGCCGGGCTTCGCCGCCCGCCCTCACGGCATATTCCATCGGAATAATTCTGAGTCCGCGGGCCGATCGGGGGCCACCCGGCGGCAATCCGCGCGCCATCGATCCGATCCCGCGGCCTGACGGGCGGCTCGATTTGTGCTTGCCGAAACCTGGCGGGTCAGCTATTGGAAACATAGGGCCAACAAGGCTCGTATATGCTCCGCGACGCTGTGTCTCCCACCGAAGAGGCGACCTACTCCTGAGCGAGAGGCGACCCATCATGCCCCTGAGAATCCATCCGGCGCCCGCTGCCGCCGAGCGCAGCGTCCGCGCGGCGCTCCATCCGGCGACCGCGCATTCGCCGCATCCGCTGCACGAGAATCGCACGGCACTCGCCCCGGCGCTGCCGCTGCCGGTTCACCGGCTGTCGCCGGTGTCCTCACCCGACGACTCCCTCCACGCCCGGCTGACCGGCTGGCGCTTCCTGCTGGAGCGCGGCGGCAAGGCCGTCGGCGCCGCGGAGACCATGCTCACCGCGGACGGCTGGACGTTCTCCCACTTCCTCGAAGGCCCCTACGTCTCCTCCTCCGAGCGCGCGGTACGCCGCGCCGAGTCCCTGTCCGCGACCTACCAGCCGCGGCTGCTGTCGCTGCCCGAGCGGTACATGCTGACGCTCTGGCTGCACGCCGACGCCGCGGCCGACCCCGCGGCGGGCAGCCCCGGGCCCGATGACCTGCTGGTTCCGCTGGCGCCCGCGCCTCCCGGCATCGCCGCGGACACCGCGATCGGCACCGACGAGCTGGTGGCGCTGCTGACCACACGGCTGGCGCCCGCCTGACGGGCGGACGCGGGCCGCGAGCGGCCCCGGGGCCGGTCGCGCAACGGCGCGGGACCGGCCCCGGGGTCTCGGCGAACGCCCCCGCCCCACCCCGCCCGGCGTGGGCCGCCGCGCCTCACGCCTCGTGGTCCGGCACCGGCGGGCAGGAGCAGACCAGGTTGCGGTCGCCGTAGGCGCCGTCAATGCGCCGCACCGGCGGCCAGTACTTGTCCTGCCGCGTCACGCCGCCGGGGTAGACCGCCTCCTGCCGGGTGTAGGGGTGCGTCCACTCCCCGCTGAGCTGCTCGGCGGTGTGCGGGGCGTTCGCCAGCGGGTTGTCCTCCCGCGGCCACTCCCCCGACGCGACCCGGTCGATCTCGGCGCGGATGGCGATCATCGCCTCACAGAATCGGTCGAGTTCGGCTAGATCCTCGCTCTCGGTCGGCTCGATCATCAGCGTCCCGGCGACCGGGAACGACATGGTCGGCGCGTGGAACCCGTAGTCGATCAGCCGCTTGGCGACGTCGTCGATGGTCACGCCGGTCGCCTTCGTCAGCGGGCGGATGTCGATGACGCACTCGTGGGCGACGAGCCCCTTCGGCCCGGTGAAGAGCACCGGGTAGTGCGGCTCCAGGCGCCTGGCGACGTAGTTGGCGCTCAGCACCGCGAGCTGGGTGGCCCTGCGCAGCCCGTCGGCGCCCATGAGCCTGAGGTACGCCCACGAGATGGGCAGGATGCCGGCCGAGCCCCAGGGCGCCGCCGAGACCGGCCCGATGCCGCCGCCCTCCGGTCCGGCGGCGGGCTGCAGCGGGTGGCCGGGCAGGTAGCGGGCGAGGTGGGCGCGTACCGCCACCGGGCCGACGCCCGGCCCGCCGCCGCCGTGCGGGATGCAGAACGTCTTGTGCAGGTTCAGGTGGGAGACGTCCGCGCCGAAGCGGCCGGGGCGTGCCAGCCCGACGAGGGCGTTGAGGTTGGCGCCGTCCACGTAGACCTGCCCGCCGGCGTCGTGGACGGCGGCGCAGACCTCGGCGATGCCCTGCTCGAAGACGCCGTGGGTGGAGGGGTAGGTGACCATGAGCACGGCGAGCTCGTCGCGGTGGCGGGCGATCTTCTCGCGCAGGTCGCCGGCGTCGATGTCGCCGTTCTCCCCGGTGGCGACGACCACGACGCGCATTCCGGCCATGGCGGCGCTGGCGGCGTTGGTGCCGTGGGCGGAGGAGGGGATGAGGCAGACGGTGCGCCGCGCCTGGCCCCGGTCGCGGTGGTAGGCGCGCACCGCGAGCAGCCCGGCGAGCTCGCCCTGGGAGCCGGCGTTGGGCTGGAGGCTCACCGCGTCGTAGCCGGTGATCTCGGCGAGGCGTTCCTCCAGCTCGCGGATGAGGGCGAGGTAGCCCTCGGCCTGGTCGAGGGGGGCGAAGGGGTGCAGCTCCGCGAACCCGGGCCAGGTGATCGCCTCCATCTCGGCGGCGGCGTTGAGCTTCATGGTGCACGAGCCGAGCGGGATCATGCCCCGGTCCAGGGCGTAGTCGCGGTCGGAGAGGCGGCGGAGGTAGCGCGTCATCGCCGCCTCCGAGCGGTTCCGGTGGAAGACCGGGTGGGTGAGGTACTCGTCGCGGCGCAGCAGCTCAGCGGGCAGCGCGTCGGGGGTGCGGGCGTCGAGCGCGTCGATGTCGCCGGCGCCCGGGAACAGGCCGGGGGCGGCCCCGGCCCTGGCGAACGCCGCCCAGACCGCGGCGAGATGGGCGCGGGTGGTGGTCTCGTCGCAGGCGATGCCGACGTGGTCGGCGTCGGTCGGCCGCAGGTTCACCCCGGCCTCGCGGGCCGCGGCGACCACGGCGGCGGCCCGGCCGGGCACCCGGGCGGTGACGGTGTCGAAGAAGGCGCCGTGCGCCACCTCGGCGCCGCCCGCCTCCAGCCCGGCGGCGAGCACGGCGGCGTACCGGTGGGCGCGGCGCGCGATCGCGGCCAGGCCCTCGGGGCCGTGGTAGACGGCGTACATCGACGCCATGACGGCGAGCAGCACCTGGGCGGTGCAGATGTTGCTGGTGGCTCGCTCGCGCCGGATGTGCTGCTCGCGGGTCTGCAGCGCCAGCCGGTACGCCCGCTCCCCCGCCGCGTCGCGGGAGACGCCGACGAGCCGGCCGGGCAGGCTGCGGGCGTACGCCCCGCGCACCGCCATGTACCCGGCGTGCGGCCCGCCGAAGCCGAGGGGGACGCCGAAGCGCTGGCTGGAGCCGACCGCGACGTCGGCGCCGAGGTCGCCGGGGGAGGCGAGGAGGGTGAGGGCGAGCAGGTCGGCGGCGAGGATGGCGACGGCGCCCAGGTCGTGCGCCCGCTCGATGACCGCGCGCGGGTCGCGGACGGCGCCGCCGGCCCCCGGGTACTGCAGCAGCATGCCGAAGACGCCGCGCTCGGCCACGGCGTCGGGGATGCCCTCGCCGAGGCCGGCCACCACGACGTCGATGCCGAGGGGCTCGGCGCGGGTCCGGATGACGGCGATGGTCTGCGGCAGGCAGTCGGCGTCGACGAGGAAGACACCGTCCTTGGCGGTCGCCACCCGGCGGGCCAGGGCCATGGCCTCGGCGGCGGCGGTGGCCTCGTCCAGCAGGGAGGCGCCGGCGGTGGGCAGGCCGGTCAGGTCGGCCACGACGGTCTGGAAGTTGAGCAACGCCTCCAGCCGGCCCTGGGAGATCTCCGGCTGGTAGGGGGTGTACGCCGTGTACCAGGCGGGGTTCTCCAGGACGCCGCGGCGGATGACGGGCGGGGTGACGGTGCCGTGGTAGCCCAGGCCGATCATGGGCTGGACGACGGTGTTGCGGGCGGCCAGCGCGCGCAGCTCGGCGAGCGTGTCGGCCTCGTTCAGCGGCGGCGGCAGGCTGAGCGGCCGCGTGGCGCGGATCGCGGCGGGCACGGCCGCGGCGGAGAGTTCGTCCAGGGATCCGTAGCCGACCTGGGCGAGCATCTTGGCCTGCGCCGCGGCGTCGGGTCCGATGTGCCGGTCGGCGAAGGGGGTTCCGCGTTCCAGGGCTGTCAGTGGGATGCGCTGGGCCATCATCTGCTGGGGGCTCCTCCCGGTCACGGGTGACCTCGGGGCGCCGGGGCAGGGGTGCCCCGGGCGGCCTCCCCCTCTGTTGCGTGACCTGAGAGCTTCGCCGCGGCCGCGTCCGGACCACGGCTTGCACCGTCGGTGAGGGAGGATGCCGCGTCCGGGGCGCGGGTCCCGCCCTGCTTTCCAGAGTGGTCTGGCTCGCGCGGTTCGGAGGCCTGAGAGATTCCGGGGAGGAGTTGCTCCTTCGGCGCCCGCGGCCTGGGCGACCGCAGAACTCTCCCGCGCGAGTTTGTCAACCGGTTCCGAGCGTACCAGCGCGGCTTTTCGCCGGCGTTTCGGCCGCAGGGCGACATCGGAACGCTGGGCAGATTGTGCCTTTCGTAGGGTAATAGGAGAATGATGGCACCGAGGCGCGACACGAGGGGCACCGGACGGAAGGCGTGTCACTGGCCACGTGGGGATGACTTGGAGGAACCGTGCAAACCGACATCGACCCGCGCAACCTGATCGGGCGCAAGGCGTTCGACCGCACTGGCACCAAGATCGGCACGGTGGACGAGGTCTACCTGGACGACGCCACGGGCGCGCCCGAGTGGGCCGCGGTGCGCACCGGGCTGTTCAGCCGGGACGCGTTCGTGCCCCTCGAGCCGAGCGAGATCGTGGACGACGCCCTGCGGGTGCCGTTCGACCGGTCGCTGATCCGGCAGGCCCCGGACTTCGGGGTGGGACGGCACCTGTCGCCCGAGCAGGAGCTGCAGCTGTACCACCACTACGGGCTGAGCCCTGGGCGTGACCAGTGGCAGAGCCCCGACGAGTCGCCTGACCTGGGCAAATAGCTTTCGCTGACTGCGGTCGCCTTCCGCCATTTTCGGGTGTCTTGTGTCCTGCATGTGTCCAGGGAGGCGCCTAAGCCATTCGAGCCTGCTCCGAGCTCCATGGTGCGAGGCTGGAAGAGAGCCACGAAGAAGATGATCACAATACCCGAGAACATCCGGATGGCCTACTTCGACCTGAAGCTGCACAAGAGGGACGGGCCAGCCGCAAGCTGGGAGATCTCCGTCGATGTCTCAGCTCCCCACTCAACCGGCCGCAGTGCCGTGGCTGGGGGCGCGAGGGAGCCTGCCCTCGGCCGAGGAGAGTGACGAGATCCTGAGGGAGAACGGCTACGGCACCGAGGATCGTGTCACAGAGAGTGGCGAGACTGTCCTCCGGACGACGAGTGGTCGTGGTCGGAGGTCGAGACCCAAGGTGTCGATGTCGCACTCCGGGCGACTAGGCGAGTCGGCAAGCTGTCGGAGTGAGTGACGACCCTGACCGACCACTCCTTTCACCGAGGCCGGTATCAGGCCACCGTCACCGGCTGGGCCCACCAGATGTTCCGCGTGCTGAGCGAGTGAGGAGGACCGGAGCAGGGCGACCATCCCGTCCCGTTCCCGGGGAAGGGAGAAGCGATGCCTTACGCACGACTGGCTGCTGGGGCAGTCGCAGCCCTGGCCATCGGGGGTGCCGTGACAGTCACAAGTTGTGGCGGTGGCGGTGGTGAGAGCGAAGCGGAGGCTTGCGCCAGCGTGGCCGAAGACTTCTACACGGACATCATCGAGGCGGACACGTTCGGTGAGGCGCAGGCCGTGGGGCCACGGTACGGGGTGGAGATAGAGAAGAAGCTTGGCCCCCAACTGCCCGAATGCGACGACCTGACGCCAACGCAGGAGAACGAGGTGGTGAACGAGGTCGGGGACCTGCAAAGGGAAGCCGAAGCGCACATGACCGAACTGTTCTTCGACCGGCCCTGACCCCCACCCGCAACCAAAGGAGCCCGACATGACCAGAGCGCAGCAGATGTGGCTGGGTGTAGGACTGTTCGTGATCTGGCTGATGACCCCCACGCTGGGCGTCGTGGTCGATGTCGTGATGACTCTCGTACTCGCCGCCGCGTACGTCGGGATCACCGAGCCCATGGTCAGGAAGAAGAAGGAGGCCAAGAAGGAGGAGGCCAAGAAGGAGGAACTGGCCAGGTACGAACAGTACGAGCGCTACCGCGATGAGTACGACAAGAAGCACCGGAGTGAGTAGACCCCCCATACCGACCCCCGGCCGCCTCTCCATGTTGTCCAAGGCCCGGGGGTCCCCCTATCTCGCCTCCACGGCCTTACGCAGCGCCTCCCGGTGCTCCCACGTCCACGGGGCGTCCCGCAGCTCCTCCGGCAGCCCGGCCAGCCCGCCAGTGAGGTGGTCCACAGCCTCGTCGTACCGGCCCAGGGCCAGGGTGCACAGCCCCATGTTGAGCCGGTTGAACTCCGGCGTAAGCCAGTACGCGGTGTCCGGCGGCGGCAGGGAGGCAGCCTCGTCGGACAGCCGCTCCGTCTCCTCCGCCACGCGCAGCGCCTGGTCGACCTCCCCCAGCTCCGCCATCCCGGCAGCCGCCTGGAGCATGTCACCGAGGCGCTGAGCGGGATGCGCCCCAGGGGTGTGGGCGGCGGCGTAGTACCAACGGGCTACGGCCTGGTGCCGTCCCTGCTGCCGCGCCAGGTATCCCTTGAAGTTCAGCGCCTGCGCGGCGAGGGTGCCGTTGCCGATCTCGTCTGCCAGGTCCAGCGCGTCGTTCAGTAGCTTCACGGCCTTGGCATCCTGGCGCACCTGGGCCAGCATCCACCCGCCGAACTGGATGAACTCCGAGCCGACCTCCGCCAGCCGGTCACGGTGCGGCCCCCGGGCACCCTTGAGCATGCGGGTGACCTCCCTTATCTGGGTGAGGGTCGCCGGGAGCACCGACTGAGGCTTGGCCGTGTCGTCCAGGCGCCGGTACGCGGAGAGCACGCCCGCCAGAGCGTCCACGGTGCCCGCGTCCAGACGGGACGGCCTCTTGGCGCTACGGGCTACGCGGGAGGCGTCGTCCGGGTTCAGCACGGTATCGGCCAGCGCGCCACCGGCCCCCACCAGGTCGTCCAGCGCCCTCGCCAGCCTGGGCGAGGGGGCCTGCTTCCTGTTCAACACGCGGGATATGTACGCGAGGTCGTAGTTGGTCGCGCTCGCGGCGGCCTTCATCGAGTAGCCGCTGTCGCGCAGCGCCCGGCGGGCCAGATCGGCGGAGTCGTCGCTCACGGTGAACCTCGGTGGGGTTGACCAGGGGCCTCCATGGTAGTCAAGCCAGGTCAACTCCCGCGTGAGCATGGTTATCCCGACGATGGCGGGACCAGAAACCCTCCACCGTGACGGGAGCACCCCCTTATGCCGCTCACGCCCGTCGAACCGGTCCGCGACGAGGCCCAGGAGATCGTCCAGCAACTCAAGGCGGCCCTGGCCGCCCACGGCATAGTCCTCCCCTCCCTGAACGTGGACCTGCCCAGCTTCGCCCACCTCACCGGCGAGGCACTGATCGAACTCGGCCGGGTCAACCAGGAGACCGCTCGCGCCCTCATCGCCCTGGCCACGCGGGAGGGGCCGAGAACATGAGCAGCCCCACCACGCCCATGCACGCCAAGCTGCCATGGCCCAAGGGGACGCTCGTGGTGGACACCGAGACCGGTCTCCGGGGGCACCTGATCGCGGTGGTCACCGAGAGGCTGAAGAAGACCGACAGGGTGGTCTCGGAGACCGCGTTCGTCCGGCCCGAAGGCGGCGGGGTGGAGTGGTCCGCGCATTTGGAGCGCATCAAGCCCGTCGAGACCCACGCAGCCTGCCAACGACCGACTGATCCAAACGAAACTGCCTAGCCTTACCAACCGGGGTGGGGAGGGGCCGCTCAGCATTCGTTACGGCGCGGGAGCGGCCCCCGCTCACAACCGGCGGGTGAACTCCTGGCGGTCGGCGAAGTTCTCGTAGCCTGCCCGTTCGAAAGCCATGATCATGGCGGTGTTGGCCGCGTCGCAGTCGCCGCGGATCTCCTCGGCGCCCGCTTCGACCAGCAGCCGCGTGCCGCGGGCCACTACCGCCGTCGCGTAGCCGTTGCCGCGGCAGGCGGGAGGCACAGCCACCAGGCCGATCACCGCGGTCGAGGGGTTTCGGGCGGGGAGGCTGATGGCAGCCGGCGTGCCGTCCGGAGCGTAGCCGAGTTCCCACCACGAGGGCTCGTACGAGAACTCCTCCATGTCCGCGAAGAGGCCCTCCGCGGCACGCCGGGCGCCATGCCGGGCGACCTTGGCGGCGAGTTGGGCGTCGGCGCTGGTCGGCAGCGCCTCGGCGAGGAGAGCGATGAACGGCTCACGGCCCAGACTGGGCAGGGAATGCCAGGTCAATCGGTCATCATGCGAAGTGAGTTCTACCCCGGAGCGGCGGCGGAAGCGGCGACCGTCACGGGCCCGCTCGAAGCCCGCCAGACCGAGAAGCTCGGCGCGCCGTTCCGGCTCCGCCTGGTACTGCGGCGGCTGCGTCGGCGAGTCGGTGACGTGCTCCAGCTCCGTGGCGCCGAGCGAGTCGGCCAGGGCGACGGCCTCGGCCAGCAGCGCCTGGCCGGTGGCCAGGCCGGGTTCGTCCCACGGTGTCTCAAGGAGCACCAGGGCCATCGGGACGTCGTTCCCGGGGAGGGTCCATAGCGCGGTGGCCGCGGTGAGCCGACCGGCCTCGTCCTCCGCGACCAGGCACCACTCCGGCCGGGTGCACTTCTTGGCAAGGAGGTCGGTGAGGTAGGCGGCCGTCCCGGCGTTGCGCTCGGGCTGGTCGGAGTACTGGACGAGGGCAGGTAGTTCGTCTGGGCGCGCTATACGTATAGGCATGTACTGGGATCATCCTGTCTCTCAATGACGTAGCTGGCTTTGCATGAAATCGCCACCCAGTGGCACCGGCAGGCCTGGCTGTTCCTGCCCTTGTCAGACCGGCAATCAGACCCGGGGTCTACGGACTGGATACTGTCGGCCTCCTGCCGCAGCGGTGGATCCCACGGCCGATCGGCGGTGGTCGTGGCCCGGCGCAGGGCGGTGCGGCGTAGGCATCTCATTCCACCGGGTAGCGCACCACCAACACCCCCTCCACATCCCTCCCCACCGCCTCGTACTGATGCGGTACATCCGCCGCCCACCGGGCGTGGCCGCCCGGGCCCACCTCGAGCGGGGCGGAGGCGGGACCAACCCGCGCCGTGCCGCTGAAGACCAGCAAGTGCTCCTCCGTGCCCGGCACATGAGCGGCCGAACGCTGCACCGCGCCGCTCTGAATGCGGATGCGATACACCTCCGACACCGCAGCCGCGTCCTGCACTCGGTCCATCAGCACCGCGTGCACCGCCGCGCCCTGCACCGGGGCGGGGCCGACGACCGTGCTCAGCGGCGCCTCGAGGGCCGTGGTCAGCGCGTACAGCGTCTCCAGGGTCGGATTGCGCTGGCCGGTCTCCAGTTCCGAGAGCGTGCCCTTGCCGACGCCGGAGCGGCGGGCCAGTTCCGACAGCGACAGGCCGCCGTCCTGGCGCAGACGGCGCAGCCGCTCGCCCACCTCCTGGGCCAGTTCCATAGCTTTCCGCCCCTACCGCGCCGGTGATGCATTGTCGTGACGCGACCAGCGTTCCACAAACAGAACGTTCTGTAAACGGAACGATCGTGGCGATGCACACGCACCGCGGCTCAGGCGAGGTTCGGACTTACTCGTCTAGGCGCTGGACGTGCGGCGCGGCGGTCCTGAGGAGGCCTGAGCAGCCGGTGGATCCGGCGGATCCGCCCGGGGTGCCAGCAGCGGCGGCGGGGTGGAACGGCGCAACAGCGGGTCGTCCACGGCGAAGGTGCGGACGCGGCCGGGCGGCGATCCGGGGCGTTCGAACCGGACCGTCACCCGGCCCGCGCCGCTGCCCTGCACCCAGCCCGCGCCGTACCGCTCGTGGGAGACGTCCACGCCCGGCGGCCAGCCCCGGCCGGTGGCACGGCCGCCGGGGAGGGGCTCGCCGCCCCGCTCCGGCCCCTGCCCGTCCCCTGGCTCGCCCGGCGCCGCCGGCACGGGTCTTCGCTGCCGCTCCTCCTGCTCTGAGGCGCCCGCCTGGGCGAAGAGGTCCTCCTGGGTGAAGTCGGCCAGGCCGCTGACGCCGACGCCGAGCAGCCGCACCCCGGTCGTGGTGTCGACGAGCTCCAGCAGGCGCCGGGCCGCCTCCCGGATCACGCCGGTGTCGTCGGTCGGCCCGCGCAGCGTCTCGGAGCGGGTGAGCGTGGTGAAGTCGTGCCGCCGCACCTTGAGGACGACGGTGCGGCCCGACCGGCCGGCGGCCCGCAGCCGCTCCGCGCAGCGGGTGGCGAGCCGGTCCACCTCGAACCGCACCCGGTCCCGGTCCCTCAGGTCCACCTCGAAGGTGTCCTCGACCGAGACGGACTTCGCGTCCCGCTCCGCCACCACCGGGCGTTCGTCGACGCCGTTCGCCATCGCGAAGAGCGAGGTGCCGTGTGCCCGGCCGAGGAGGCGCAGCAGCTCGCCCTCCCCGGCCCGGACCACGTCGCCGACGGTGCCGATGCCGGCGCGGCGCAGCGTCGCGTCGGTGGCCGGCCCGACGCCCGGCAGCGTCCTGACGGGCATCGGCGCCAGCAGCTCGCGCTCGGTGCCCGGCTCGATCAGCACCAGGCCGTCCGGCTTGGCCTGCTCGGAGGCGATCTTGGCGAGCATCTTGGAGCCCGCCAGGCCGACGGAGCCGGACAGCCCGGTCAGCTCGCGGATGCGCGCCCGCAGCCCCTGGCCCGTCCGGTACGCCTCGTCCGCCGTGCGGGCCGCGGGAACGGCCGCCAGGTCGACGAACGCCTCGTCGAGGCTGAGCGGCTCCACCAGCGGCGACAGCTCCGCCAGCAGGGCCATGACCGCGTCGCTGATCTCGCGGTAGACCGCGAAGCGGGGGGTGAGGTACGCCGCGTGCGGGCACAGCCGCCTGGCCTGGGCCGTGGGCATCGCGGAGTGCACCCCGAAGCGGCGCGCCTCGTACGAGGCGGTGGCGACCACGCCGCGCGGGCCGAGGCCCCCGACGATGACGGGCTTTCCCCGCAGGCTCGGCTTGGCCGCCTGCTCCACCGATGCGTAGAAGGCGTCCATGTCGAGATGCAGGATGGTGGGCTCACCCCTCACGCCTCCGATGGTGCCGCACGGGTCTGACACCGGGCGTGAACGCCCGGTGTCAGCAGCCCCGGTCGGCGCGCTGGCGCCGGAGGGCGAGCTCGTCGGCGGGGTGCTCGGCGGGCACGGGCTCGCCGGTGTCGACCCGCTCGGCGGGCAGGTGGGCCAGGGCGGCCTCGACGTCGGCCCACACCGCCCCCACCGCGATGCCGAACAGGCCGCGGCCGCCGCGCAGCAGCTCGGCCAGCTCCTCGGGGGAGGCGCAGCGGTAGACGGCGGCGCCGTCGCTCATCAGCGTCATGCCCGACAGCTCCGCCAGCTCGGCGGAGCGCAGCGCCCGCACGGCCGTCCTGATGCTCTGCAGCGAGACGCCGGTGTCCAGCAGCCGCTTGACGATCTTGAGGACGAGCACGTCGTGGAAGCCGTACAGCCGCTGGCTCCCGGAGCCGCCGGCGGGGCGGATGCTGGGCTGCACCAGCCCGGTGCGGGCCCAGTAGTCGAGCTGGCGGTAGGTGATGCCGGCGGCGGCGCAGGCGCTGGGGCCCCGGTAGCCCAGCCGCTCCGGCGCCCCGCGGCCCTGAGGGGCCACCGAGCGGGCCAGGCCCGCCCGTGGTGCACCCGGGAGGGCTGGCACCCCGCCCACCGCTTGACTGTCCCCGTCAGCTGTCACGCCGGCCTCCGTTCCGCATGCCCCGACCGTGCCGCTCGCCGCTACCGAATGTCACGACGGGCACGCACAGAGCGCTCCTCCCAAGACATGCCCCATTGACGCTAGGGATGCACACGCAACGCGTCAATGATCGCCACGCGGCGCTACTGGCTGCTCGTGCCGAAGTCCTCCGGAGAGATCTGGTCGAGGAACTCGCGGAACCTCTCCACCTCGTCCTCCTGCTCGTCGGGGATGATGATCCCCGCGTCGTCGAGCACCGCGTCGCTGCCGTAGATGGGGGTGCCGATGCGCAGCGCGAGCGCTATGGCATCGGACGGCCGGGCGCTGACCTCGACTCCGCTGGCGAACACGAGCTCGGCATAGAACACCCCGTCGCGCAGGTCGGTGATGCGCACCGCGTTGAGCTCCTGCCCCACCGCCTCCAGCACGTTCTTGAACAGGTCGTGCGTCAGCGGCCGGGCAGGCGTCATGCCCTGCTGGGCGAACGCGATGGCGGTCGCCTCTCCCGGCCCGATCCAGATCGGGAGGTAGCGGTCGCCACCCACTTCACGGAGTAGCACGATGGGCTGATTGTTGGGCATCTCTACCCGCACACCCACGACGTCGAGCTGATTCACACAGCAACCCTAGGACGTGCCCGGGGCATTTGGATAGTCGAGCACCGCCGCGCGGCGCGCTCGCGCTCCCCGGAGGCTCACGCGCTGTACCGATTGGCGAAGTAAACCAGCCGGTACTTGCCGATCTGGACCTCGTCGCCGTTGCCCAGCACCGCGGAATCGATGGGCTCACGGTTGACATAGGTGCCGTTGAGGCTGCCGACGTCACTGACGGTGAAACCGCCGTCGTGCTGGCGGCGGAACTCCACGTGACGGCGGGAGACGGTCACGTCGTCGAGGAAGATGTCGCTCTGCGGGTGCCGCCCGGCGGTCGTCAGGTCGCCGTCCAGCAGGAAGCGGCTGCCCGCGTTCGGGCCGCGCCGGACGATCAGCAGGGCGGAGCCGGGCGGCAGCGCGTCGACGGCGGCCTGCGCCTCGGGCGACAGGGTCGGCGCGGGGTGCTGGCCGGTCGCCTCGGCGTCGTACGCCTCCAGGCCGGTGATGGAGATCGTCGAGGTGGTCTCGGAGGTGCCCTCGCCCGGCTGCAGCTGGTTGCCGCAGTTGGAGCAGAAGCGGCTGGTCGCGGCGTTGCGGAAGCCGCAGCGGCCGCAGGCCAGCACGCCGAAGCCGCCGCCCTGCGGGCCGCCGGGGGCGCCTATGCCGCCGCCGGCGGGCGCGCCGCCGCCCGGACCGGCGACCTCGTCACGGAAGAGCGGGCGCCCCTGCTCGGGGCCGGGGGCGGGCGCTGGCGGCTCGCCATGCTGGCGGGCGCGGGCCCGTGCGGCGCTGTGCACGCCACTCTGACGCCTGCCGAACAACCGAGCGAAAAAACTCACCAGCGATCCCCTCGCAACCTACCGGCCCGCCAGTGGACGGGACGGTCCATTGTCTCTCACGGGCCGCGAAAGACGTCCTGACAACGTGCACGGCCCTCGCACAGTTTCCCTCACGGAGCGCCACCGGGTGCTGGCGGCCCCCGGTGGCGGCGCGTTACTGTCACGATGACGACAGAGCGTAGTCAGGCTGCTTCGTGGTCCGCAAGGCACCCCGGGAATCCGAGCGCTCCGGGCAGGGGCGGGCGGCAGTCTAGCGGTCGGCCCCGTCCACCACTTCCGACCAGCTGTCGAGGAGCTCCTGGGCCGCGGCGTCGTCCGGCCCCTCGGCCCACAGGTGGGTGACGGCCTCGGCCGGGTCCGGCAGCACCAGCACCCACCGGCCGTCCGACTCGACCACGCGCACGCCGTCGGTGGTGTCGATGGACCGCTCGCCGGCCGCCTCCACGACGCTGCGCATGACCAGCCCCTTCACCGCCCACGGGGTGGCGATGTCGCGCTGCAGCACGTGGGCGCGGGGGATGCGGGCGTCGATCTGGCTGAGGGAGAGCTGGGTGCGGGCGACGAGCCCGATCAGCCGGGCGAAGGCGGCGGTCGCGTCGAAGACAGGGCTGAACTCGGGCACGATGAAGCCGCCCTGGCCGTCGCCGCCGAAGACCGAGCCCTCCTCGTGGGCGGCGCGGGTCAGGTCGTGCGGCGAGGTGGTGGTCCAGTCCACCTGGGTACCGTGGTAGGCGGCGACCTGCTCGGCGATGCGCGTGGTGGTCACCGGCAGCGCCACGCGGCCGCTGCGCCGCTCCGCCGCGATCAGGTCGAGCATGACCAGCAGGGCACGCTGGTCCTCGATGATGCGGCCGCGCTCGTCGACCAGCGCCAGCCGCTCGCCGACGGGGTCGAAGCGGACGCCGAACGCGGCGCGCGCGGAGGAGACGATCTCCCCCAGCCGCACCAGGCCGGCCCGGCGGGTGTCGGCGGTCTCGGTGGGCCGGGCCTCGTTGAGCCCGGGGTTGATGGTCAGGGCGTCGACGCCGAGGCGGCCGAGCAGGCTGGGCAGCACGAGGCCAGCGCTGCCGTTGGCGGCGTCGACGACGATCTTCAGGCCGGACTCGGCGACGCCGGTGGTGTCGACCTCCCGCAGGACCGAGCCGGTGTAGGCGTCGAAGACGCTGGCCGGGAAGCGCAGGTCGCCGATCTCGCCGGGGAAGGCGCGGCGGTACTCCTGGCGGGCGTAGACCCGGTCGAGCTTGCGCTGGCCGGCCTGGGAGAGGTCGGCGCCGCGCTCGTCGAAGAACATGATGTCCACGGAGTCCGGGCGGCCCGGGGTGGTGCGGATCATGACGCCGCCAGCGCTGCCGCGGGCGGTCTGCTGGCGGGCGACGGGCAGCGGCACGTTCTCCAGGTCGCGGACGTCGATGGCGCTGGCCTGGAGGGCGGAGATCACGGCGCGCTTCAGGGCGCGGGCGCCTCGCGAGTGGTCGCGGGCGGTGGTGACGGTGGAGCCCTTCTTCAGGGTGGTGGCGTACGCGCTGGCCAGCCGCACGGCGAGCTCGGGCGTGATCTCGACGTTGAGGATCCCGGAGACGCCGCGGGCGCCGAAGAGCTGCGCCTGGCCGCGGGCCTCCCAGATGACGGAGGTGTTGACGAAGGCGCCGGCCTCGACGGTCTTGAAGGGGTAGACGCGGACGTTGCCCTGGACGATCGACTCCTCGCCCACCAGGCACTCGTCGCCGATGACGGCGCCGTCCTCGATGCGGGCGGCCCGCATGACGTCGGTGTTCTTGCCGACGACGCAGCCGCGCAGGTTGGTGCCCGGCCCGATGTAGACGTTGTCGTGGACCACGGCGCGGTGGAGGAAGGCGTCGGACTTCACGACCACGTTGGAGCCGATCACGGTGTGCTCGCGGATCTCCGCGCCGGCCTCGATCTTGGCGTAGTCCCCGACGTACAGCGGGCCGCGGAGCTTGGCGTCGGGGTGGACCTCGGCGCCCTCGGCGATCCACACGCCCGGGGAGATCTCGAAGCCGTCGATCTCGACGTCGACCTTGCCCTCCAGCACGTCGGCCTGGGCCTTGACGTAGCTCTCGTGGGTGCCGACGTCCTCCCAGTAGCCCTCGGCGACGTAGCCGAAGATCGGCTTGCCGTCCTTCATCAGACGCGGGAAGACGTCGCCGGACCAGTCGACGGAAACGCCGGCCTCGACGTAGTCGAAGACCTCGGGCTCCATGACGTAGATGCCGGTGTTGACGGTGTCGGAGAAGACCTGGCCCCAGGTCGGCTTCTCCAGGAAGCGCTCGACGCGGCCGTCGTCGTCGACGATGGTGATGCCGAACTCCAGCGGATTGGGGACGCGGGTGAGGCAGACGGTCACCATCGCGCCGCGCTCGCGGTGGAAGCGGATGAGGTCGGTGAGGTCGAAGTCGGTGAGGGCGTCGCCCGAGATCACCAGGAAGGGGGCGTCCCTGAGGGCCTCCTCGGCGTTCTTGACACTTCCGGCCGTCCCGAGGGGCTTCTCCTCGTGGGCATAGGTGAGGTCCATCCCGAGCTCCTCGCCGTCGCCGAAGTAGTTCTTGACGAGGGAGGCGAGGAACTGCACGGTGACCACGGTCTCGGTGAGGCCGTGCCGCTTCAGCAGCCGCAGCACGTGCTCCATGATGGGACGGTTCGCCACGGGCAGCAGGGGTTTGGGCATGCTCGCGGTCATCGGGCGAAGCCGGGTGCCTTCGCCACCAGCCATTACGACGGCCTTCATATCGGAAGTGTCCTCCTCGGGGAGTAGACAGTCACTCGGACTGCGCCCGTCTGGAGGGGCCCGGGCCCGGGGTGGCTCCCCGGAAAGCGCGGCATGTGCGGGCGCCAGGCCCCTGCGACGCTGCCAGGGCGAGCTCAGTCGGCGGTGGCATCCGCCGCCAGGAGCCGGCGGACCTGGACCACGTAGAGGATCCCTGCCCACCAGTACAGCGCTGTACCCCAGCCGGCGAACGCCCATCCGAAAATAGCAGCGAGTGATGCGACCCAGCCACTTCCGTCACTGAGCAGCAGCAGGGGGAAGGCGTACATGAGGTTGAAGGTGGCGGCCTTGCCCAGGAAGTTGACCTGCGGCGGGGCGTATCCGTGACGGTCCAGGCGCCACACCATCACCAGCAGTAGCGCCTCGCGCGTGAGCAGGATCACGGTCAGCCACAGCGGCAGGATGCCGCGCCAGGTGAGGCCGGTCAGGGTGGCGAGGATGTAGAGGCGGTCGGCGGCCGGGTCGAGGACGCGGCCCAGGGCGCTGATCTGGTTCCAGCGGCGGGCGAGCTTGCCGTCGAGGTAGTCGGTGACGCCGCTGGCGGCCAGCACCAGCAGGGCCCAGCCGTCGAGGTCGGGGCCGCCGAACTCCGGGGAGAGCACGAGCCACAGGAACAGCGGCACGCCGGCCAGGCGGGCCATGCTCAGCAGGTTCGGGATGGTGAGGACCCGGTCCGTCTGAATGTGCGTCTCCTGGACCTCCACCCCGGAGCCTCCCTATCCCCTGCGTCCCCATCACCGTGTGGCGCTGAAGACCCTACCGGCCGCCGGGCGGACGCGTGCGCGGGCATGACTTACGCTGCTGTGTGGCGTCGCGACGCCCCTGACCGTGACCGATCCGGACTGAGTGACGTGGACTGACGTGGGACGTGAGATGAAGACCAGGCTGCGAGGGGTCGGCGTCAGCCACGGGATGGCGATCGGCGAGGTCCGGCACATGGGCGCGGCGGTGCTGGAGCCGCCGTCCTCCACCGTCGCGCCCGAGGAGGCGCCGCGGGAGGCGGAGCGGGTGCACCGGGCCGCGGAGGCCGTGGCCGCGGACCTGATGGCGCGGGGCAACCTCGCCGGCGGCCAGGCGCAGGCGGTGCTGGAGGCCCAGGCGATGATGGCGCGTGACCCGGAGCTGCTGGCCGACGTCGAGCGGCGGATCGCGGCGGGCGCGGGCGCGGAGCGGTCCGTGCACGACGCCATGGCCGCCTACCGCGAGCTGCTGGCCGGCGCCGGAGAGTACCTGGCGGCGCGGGTGGCGGACCTGGACGACGTGCGCAACCGGATCATCGCCCGGCTGATGGGCGTGCCCATACCCGGCGTTCCCGACAGCGACGAGCCGTTCGTGCTGGTCGCCCGCGACCTCGCGCCGGCCGACACGGCTCTGCTCGACCCCTCCCTGGTGCTGGGCTTCGTCACCGAGGAGGGCGGGCCCACCAGCCACAGCGCGATCCTGGCCCGCTCGCTGGGGGTGCCCGCCGTGGTGGCGCTCAAGGGGGCCCGGGACATCGCGGAGGGCACCGTCGTCGCGGTGGACGGATCCACGGGCGAGGTGCTTCTCAACCCCACCTCCGGGGAGCGGGCGGCGCTCGCCAGGGCCGCGCAGGAGCGCGAGGCGGAGCTGGCCGCGGCGAGCGGGCCGGGCGCCACGCTCGACGGGCACAAGGTGCCGCTGCTGGCGAACATCGGCGGCCCCGACGACGTCGCCGCCGCCATCGAGGCGGGCGCCGAGGGCGTGGGCCTGTTCCGCACCGAGTTCCTCTTCCTGGACCGCAGCGACCGGCCGCCGACGGAGGAGGAGCAGAGCGCGGCCTACCGGCGGGTGCTGGAGGCGTTCCCCGAGGGGCGCGTGGTGGTGCGCGTGCTGGACGCGGGCGCGGACAAGCCGCTGGCGTTCCTCACGCCGGAGCAGGAGCCCAACCCCGCGCTCGGCGTGCGGGGGCTGCGCGCGCTGCTGGAACACCCCGAGGTGCTCACCGGCCAGCTCAGGGCGCTGGCCCGGGCCGCCGAGGGGCTGCCGGTCTACCTGGAGGTGATGGCCCCCATGGTGGCCGACCGGGCCGACGCCAGGGCGTTCGCCGACGCCTGCCGGGCGGCCGGGCTGTCGGCGAAGACCGGCGCCATGGTGGAGATCCCCTCCGCCGCGCTGCGTGCCCGCTCGGTGCTGCAGGAGGTGGAGTTCCTCTCGCTGGGCACCAACGACCTGGCGCAGTACACCTTCGCCGCCGACCGGCAGGTCGGGGCCGTCTCCCGGCTGCAGGACCCGTGGCAGCCCGCCCTGCTGGACCTGGTGGCCACGGCCGCCGAGGCCGCCAAGGCCGAGGGCAAGGGCTGCGGGGTGTGCGGGGAGGCCGCCGCCGATCCCCTGCTGGCCTGCGTGCTGACGGGCCTCGGCGTCACCAGCCTGTCGATGGGGGCCTCCGCACTGCCCTATGTGTGCGGCGCGCGGGCCGGGTAGACGCTGGCGCAGTGCGAGTGGGTGGCGTTGGCGGCCCAGGCCGCCGACAGCGCCGAGGAGGCCCGCTCCGCGGCCAAGGCCGTGCTCGCCGCGCAGTGATGTCGCGGGGCGAGTGATCCCGCGGGGCGGCGGGCGGTGCCCGGCGGGCACGCCGCACCCGGCCCCGGCCCTGGCGCCGTCGGCCGGCGCGTGCCGCCCCGCGACGGCGGCTCATCCGCCTCGGTCCCCCGCCCCTCACTCCCCCGGCGGGCCGGGTGCGCCCGCGCAGCGGGGCTGCGGCAGGCTCGGGGCGTCCCGGTAGCTCACGCCGGGCTCCGGCGGAACCGGCTCCCCGGTCAGCGCGTCCGTGCAGTACGCCGCGAAGACCTCCGCCTCGCCCAGCGGGCGCAGCACGCCCTCGTGCACGCTCCAGCCGCACACGCGCTCGGCCGCGCCCGGCCCGGCCGCCGCGCCCGGCGGCGGGGCGGTCCGCAGCACCAGGCCCACGGGCCGGGCGGTCGCCAGCGCCGCCGCCAGCACCGTGCACAGCACCAGCGCGTCCTGCTCCGGCAGCCGGACGGGCCCGTCGTCCTCCTCCGCCTGCGCGCGCAGCGCGGCGGTCAGCGGCCCGTCCTCGCCCGCCAGGCTGCACACCAGGTGGTGCGTGCCGGGCCCGGCGCCCTCCAGGAGGGTGCGCAGCGTCCCGGCGGCGCGGGAGAAGGCGCACGTGGGCAGCGGCGCCCCGCACGCCGGGCACTCCCCCGCCCCGGCCAGCAGGTCCGTGCCCAGCTCCCAGACCTCCCACCGCCGGTGCTCGGCCAGCAGCCGGGGCACCAGCCGCCCCAGCGGCTGCCCCTCGTACGGCACGGTGGCCCCGTGGACCGCGATCTCGCCGGCGTACCGCGCCCGGCTGTCGGCGCTGTCGGGGTCCAGCCGCTCCCGCTCGCACCACTCGGCGAAGTCCACCGGGTCGAAGAGGGCGACGCTGGTGTACCCCTGCCGGCCGGTCAGGGACGCCAGCAGCGCCTCGACGTGCCGCAGGTACGCCGCGTGGTCGGCGAAGCGGAAGGTGCGGTACCTCCGCCGCATCATCGCGAAGCCCGCCTCGTCGGGGATGACCGCCACCGTGCCGGCGGCCTCCCGCCAGGGGCCGTCGCCCGCCCGCGCGCCTGGCCGCGTCCCTTCCCGCGCCCCTCGCCGCGCCCCGCGTCCTGCCTGTGCCATGGCTCCCCCTCACCTCATCGGGATCATCGTGTCACCGAGAGTAATCGTCGCCACTGACAGCGGCGCCGCGCTCGCGGGCGAGGCGGGCGAAGAAGCGCAGCAGCCCGGGGTCGTCCACCGAGCCGGGGTTGGCGGCCCGTTCCAGGTCGGCGCCCTGCAGCAGCCGCTTGACGGGCACCTCGAGCCGCTTGCCGGTGAGGGTGTGCGGCACTCCGGGCACCTCGATCACCTCGTCCGGCACGTGGCGCGGCGAGAGGTCTTCCCGAATGACGCCCGCGATCCGCCGCTTCAGCGCCTCGTCCAGCACCGCGCCCTCGGCCAGGTGCACGAAGAGCGGCATCCAGTAGCCGCCGTCGGGCTGTTCGAGGCCGATCACCAGCGACTCCCTGACCTCCGGGAGCCGTTCCACGGCCTCGTAGATGTCGGCGGACCCCATGCGTACGCCCTGCCGGTTGAGGGTGGCGTCCGAGCGGCCGTGGATGATGACGCCGCCGCGCGCGGTGACGGTGGTCCAGTCGCCGTGCCGCCACACGCCGGGGAACATCGAGAAGTAGCTCTCCCGGTAGCGGACGTCGCCGGGGTCGTTCCAGAACCGGACCGGCATCGACGGCATGGGGGTGGTGACGACCAGCTCCCCGACCTCGTCGGTCAGCGGCGTGCCGTCGGGGCCGTACGCCTTGAGGTCGGTGCCCAGGCACGGCGCCTGCAGCTCACCGGCGTAGACCGGCAGCGTGGGAACCGCGCCCGCGAAGCAGCTGCACACGTCCGTGCCGCCGCTGACGGAGGCGATCCACAGATCCGCCGAGACCTCGTCGTGCAGCCAGCGGAAGCCGTCGGGCGGCAGCGGCGAGCCGGTGGTGGCCACGCAGCGGGTCGCCGGCAGGTCCAGGTCGCGGCCGGGGTGGACGCCGGCCTTGGCGCAGGCCATGACGTACGCCGCCGAGGTGCCGTAGAGCGTGGCGCGGGTGCGTTCGGCGACGCGCCACTGGACGGCCGGGTCGGGGTGGGTGGGGCTGCCGTCGTAGAGCACCACGCAGGCGCCGACGAGGAGGCCGGAGAGGAGGAAGTTCCACATCATCCAGCCCGTGGAGGTGTACCAGAAGAAGCGGTCGCCGGGGCCGAGGTCGCAGTGGAGGCCGAGCTGCTTGAGGTGCTCCAGCAGGATGCCGCCCTGGGAGTGGACGATGGCCTTGGGCAGCCCGGTGGTGCCGGAGGAGTACAGCACCCACAGCGGGTGGTCGAAGGGCACGGGCTCGAAGACGGGCTCGCCCCCCTGGTCCTGGCCGGCCGTCACCTCGGCGAAGGCGGCGGCGCCGGGTGGGGGCGGCGTTCCCAGCAGCGGGACGTGGACGACCGAGCGGAGGGTGGGCAGGCCTCGGCGGATCTCCTCGACGGCGGCGGTGCGGTCGTGGGTCCAGCCGCCGTAGCGGTAGCCGTCCACGGCGAACAGCACGACCGGCTCGACCTGCTGGAAGCGGTCGAGCACGGCGCGGGCGGCGAAGTCGGGCGAGCAGGAGGTCCACACCGCGCCGACGGCCGCCGTGGCGAGGAGGGCGACGGCGGCCTCGGGGATGTTGGGCAGGTAGCCGGCGACGCGGTCGCCGGGGCGCACGCCCCTGCGGCGCAGGGCGGCGGCCAGGGCGCCGGTGGCGCGGCGGAGTTCGGCCCAGCTGACGGGCTCCGGCTCGAGGCGTTCGTCCACCCGCAGCAGGGCGGGCTCGTGCGCCCGCTCCGGGTCGGCGCCGTGGCGCAGCGCGTGGTCGGCGTAGTTGAGGCGGGCGCCGGGGAACCAGCGGGCGCCGGGCATGGCGGGCTCGGCGAGCGCCGGGCGGCCCCCGTCGGCCAGGCCGGTGCCGAAGAAGCCGTCGACGGCCCGCCAGAAGGCGTCGAGGTCCGTGACGGACCAGCGGTGGAGCGCGGCGTACGCGGCCACGGGGTCGCCGGGCACGGGGGCGGGGGCGCCGTGGCGGGAGGCGGCGTAGGCGTGGAAGCGGGTCAGCCGGGCGGACTCGACCGCGTGCGGGCCGGGCCGCCACAGGGGTTCGGCGGCTCCGGGCGGCGGCGGGGCGGGGGCGTTGCGGTGGTCTGCTGCGGTCATGGCGGCTCCGGATGAGGGGTGGTCAGGAGGCGGGACGGGCCCGTGCCGGTGAGCATGGCGTGGACAGGACGATGCCAGCTCGCCGTGGGCCGCACCAGCGCCCGCCCCGTGCGGATCGGAGGCGGATCGGAGGGGGTGGACAAGGGCGAACGCCGGCTGGCGTTGGCGCTGGCGTGGGCTCTGAGGAACGTGCGCTACGCCACGCGCGACACGGTCATGGGCGGGCCTATCGACGGCAGCCGCGAGCCGGTGTGCCCGCTGGCCAGGGACGCGGCAGCACGGCGGACATGACGCCAGCGCGGCGCGACGCGACGGGGCGGGGACGGCGGTCGGTGCCGCGGCGGAGGATGGTGAGGCAGCGGCGGCGCCGGAGCCACCCCCGTGGGTCCCGGGCCGCCGCTGTACTGTCATCGGACGCGTGTCAAGCGGCGGCGGTTCACCCGCGTCCGGGCTTGTCACCCGTTCGCGACATGCGTGCAGCAGGCCCGAGAAGATCGGCCGCCGGGCGTCGCCGGGCGGTGGTCAGCCGTCGGCGGGCCGGGGGCCGCGCGGCGCGGTGGACAGGTGGGGCCCGACACGCTTCACCAGCAGGGTCATCTCGTACGCCACCTGCCCGATGTCGGCCTCGGCGTCGGCGAAGACGGCCAGCGCGCTGCCGGAGCCGGCGGCGGACACCAGCAGGAACGCGTCGTCCAGCTCCACGAGGGTCTGGCGTACGCCGCCGGTGTCGAAGTGCTGGCCGACGCCGCGGGCGAGGCTGTGGAGCCCGGAGGCGACGGCCGCGAGCTGCTCGCCGTCCTCCCGGCCGAGGGTGTGGGAGGCGCCTCGGGCCAGGCCGTCGCTGGAGAGGACCAGCGCGTGGCGGACGCTGGGTACGCGCCCGACCAGCTCGTCCAGCAGCCAGTCGAGTTGGGCGCGCTCGGGCGAGGTGGCCGGGCGGTGCGGTGCGCCGGATGGTGGTGGTGAGTTGCGGGGTGGGGTGCCGCCGTGGGCCGCGGCCTCCGGTGCGGTCATCGCTCTACGCCTCTTGTGTCGGTCTCGTCGTCGTGCGCGGTGCTGGTGCTGCTGTGGTGTGGCGCTGTGGCTGGTGCTGATCGTGATGGTGGTCGGGTGCGGATCATGGTCGGGGCCCGGGCGGAGTGTCGCCCTGCCGGGTGGCGCTGCCGGTCTGTTCCCGCCCGCGCCGCCAGCCGCGTTGCAGGGACGCCATGCGGGCGCGGACCGCCTCGGCCTCCGCGTCGGCGTCGGTGCCCGGGCCGTCTCCGACGGGGCCCTCGGGGCCGTTGGGCGCGGCGGCGGACGCCGGGGCGGCGGGGGCGGGGGCGGGGTCGCGAGGGCCGGGAGCCGTCGCGGGTTTGTGGGCGGAGCGGCGCACGCGGCGCGGCAGTCCCGCGCTGGTGGTGCCGGCGGAGCGCTCGCCGCCGGCCTCGCCCCGGTGCTGGTCGCGGCCGCCCGGCGCGTCTCCGGCGCCCGGAGCACCCGGAGCGCCCGCGTCGGCGGGGGTGGCGGCGGGCCCTCGCGGAGGGCCGACGGGTCGCCCGTGGTCGGTGACGAGCACCGGGTGCGGCCGTCTGGGCGGCAGCGGGATGGGCGCGTCCTGCTCGCGGGGCGAGGTGTGGTCGTCGGCGTCGGCGGGGCGGCCGGTGCCGGACGTGTGCCCGGGGTGGGTGACGGGCGGCGGCGCCTCCAGCTCGACGGGACCGTCCACGGGCCCGTTCAGCTCGGTGGGCGGCGCGCCGCGCTCGGGGAGCTCGTCGATCTCCTCGGCCTCGGAGAGGAGATCGCCGGGGATGAGGGCGACGGCGGTGGTGCCGCCGTACGGCGAGTCCTTCAACGCCACCCGCATGCCGTGGCGTTCGGCCAGGCGGGAGACGACGAAGAGGCCGAGCCGGTCGGTGTCGGTCAGTTCGAACTCCGCCGACCGGGACAGCCGCTGGTTGGCCTCCTGGAGGGCGTCGGCGGTCAAGCCCAGGCCCCGGTCGTGGATTTCGAGGGTGAAGCCGTGCGGCACCCGCTCGCCGGAGACCTGCACGGCGGTGTGCGGGGGCGAGAAGACGGTGGCGTTCTCCAGGAGTTCGGCGATGAGGTGGGTCAGGTCCGGCACCGCGGAGCCGGCGACCGTCAGGGGCGGCAGGCGGCGCAGTTCGACGCGCTCGAAGTCCTCGACCTCGTCAACGGCCGCGCGCACCACGTCCATCAGGCGTTCCGGCTTGCCCCACTGGCGGGCCGGGGCCGCGCCGGAGAGGACGACGAGGCCCTCGGCGTGGCGCCGCATGCGGGTCGTGAGGTGGCCCAGGCGGATCAGGTCGGCGGCGTCGCCGCGGGTCTCGGTGCGTCGTTCGATGGTCTCGACCAGGTGGAGCTGACGGTGCAGCAGGACCTGGCTGCGGCGGGCGAGGTTGACGAACACCTCGGCGACGCCGTGCCGCGTGGCCGACCGCTCCACGGAGGCGGCGACGGCGGCGCGCTGCAGGGTGTTGAGTGCCTGGCCGACGCGGCCGAGCTCGTCCGGGCCGTACTCCAGGCGCGGGGCCTCGGTCTCGACGTCGACGCGCTCGCCCGCCGCGAGGCGGCGCATCACGCCGGGCAGCCGCACCTCGGCCGCGTCGGTGGCCTCGCGCGAGAGGGTGCGCAGCTCGCGCAGGTGGCGGCGGCCGAGGCGGAACGCGACGGCGCCGGAGAGCAGCAGCGCGAGGAGCCCGCCGACGCCGACCACCGCGGCGCGGGTGGTCGCCGAGCCGCGGGCGGAGTCCACCCGGGACTGGTAGCGGTCCCTGGCGTCCGCTTCGTACTGGGCGAGGCTCGCCAGGGCCTCCCCGCTGGCCTCGTCCCACTGCTCGGGCGCCATGTTCCCCACCCCGCTGTCGAGCAGGGTCTGCTCGGCGTCGCCCAGGACCCTGCCGTTGCCGCTGTCCCAGAAGCTGTCGTGCGACAGGCGGTCGTCCACCGGCAGCTCCGGGAGGTGGGCGGCGTAGGCGAGGTCGCGCTTGAGCATCAGCTCCTCGAGGGTGTTCAGCTCCTCGCCGGTGATGCGGTCGGCGGCGAGGGCGCCGGCGGCCAGGGCGTCCTCGGCGGACAGGAGTTCGCGTGCCTCGGCGATGCCGGCCAGGGCCCGCCCGTGCCGGTCGACCTCGGCGTCCGTCACCGGCTGGACGGAGGCCATCAGGCGCAGGCTGGGCTCGGTGATGGTGCCGTACGCCGCCAGCGCGTCGGTGAGGGAGATGGTGTTGCTGCGCACCTGCTCCCTGAGGGTGCGGAGGTCGTCGAGCGCGGTCGTCAGCGAGTCGAGGGCAGCCTTGGCGCCGTCGGTGAGGTCGTCGCGGGCCTCGGCTTCGCCCGCCCAGACCTCGCCGGCCGCCTCGTCGGTGGCCTCCTGGCTGTCCTGGAGTCCGCTGATGGTGTCCGCCCGCCGGGGGTCGCCGAGGAGGAGGAGCGCGTGGCGGCGCTCGGCCTGGATGGCCCTGAGGAGGTCCTCGGCGGGCCCGGCCACGGCGTCGCTGGCCGCGGCGGCCGTGCGCAGCCGCATGGCGTCCCCTACGGTGACGGCCGTCGCCAGCGCCCAGACCGACACGAGCGACAGCAGGGGCACCAGCACAAGGGCCCCAATTCTGCGTCGGATCGAAGTGCCGCGATAGCGCATGCCCTCCCCTAGTGTTGCCGCCGCACGGGGGCTGCCCCACCGTCGGACAGCGTGAGCCTACTACTGGTGCCGGGTCCCGGGCGTCAACTCTCGTATCAGGCCCGGTGGTGAGACGTTCGTCGCCTCGGGGCGCCTCATCCTTCTCTGTCGTGTCCAGGCACGCAAGGCGTTCTACCATAGGAGGATCTGGGGGAGGACATATACGCAGATCTCACCGTGCAGGGAGCGACGGCGGGGTGTATGCCAGACCGCGCATGCCGGATCCGGTGCGCGCCGCTGCGGTGCGTGCCGTCATCATCATCGCTCTGACGTTGAGTCAGCTCGTCGTGGTGCTGCTGAGTCTCCTGGCCGGGTCGTGGCTGGCGTTCCCGATGACGCTGTCCACGCTGGCCAGCACCGTGGTGGCGACCTGGGCCGTGCTGGACATCTGGATCACGCGGCAGGCGTGGCGGCAGCGGCACGGCGTGGTGTCGGTGCCCAGCAGCGTGGCCCGGCGGCGGCCGCTGAGGCGGCGCTGAGGGCGGCCGCGGGTGGCCGTGGTGCCGCGGCGGCCGAACGCCGGGTCCTGCGGAGGCTACGGCGCGGGTCTGCGGAAGACGCGGGTCGCGGTGATCTCGCCGTGCGTCGGCTCGGACTGGGGGTCCTGCCGGGGCAGGCCGGGGCGCAGGTGCTCCTCGACGCTGATGTACTTCAGGCCCGCGCGCAGGTCCGCGTCGTTGCGCAGCCGGATGACCAGGGGGAACTCGGCCAGCGCGGTGGTGTCGAACAGCCCGGTGGTGTAGAGCAGTTGCACGCCGAGGGCGTCGGCGACGGCCCGCTGGAGCTCCAGCAGGTAGGTGGCGTTGGCGCGGCCGATGGGGTTGTCGAGGAAGAGGGTGCCGGCGTGGCGGTGCCGATCGCGGCCCCGGTCGTTGCCGCGCAGCGCGGCCATGGTGCAGTACAGCGCGATGGCGGCGGTGAGCAGCTGGCCGCCGGAGAAGACGTCTCCCATCTGGCCCACGGGGACGCGCTCGGCGCGCAGCACGGCGTCCGGCTTGAGGATCTCCACGCTGACGCCGCGGGGCTGGAGGGCGGCGCGCACGCCGCGCAGCAGCAGGGACATGCCGTCGCGGCGCAGGTCGGCGTTCTTGGCGACGGCCGCCTTGGTGGTCTCGTCGATGACCTCGCCCAGGCGCTCGGTCAGCGTGGCCTGGTCGGGGTCGTCGAAGCGGATGCGGAGGAACTCCTGCCCCGACCATTCGCCCAGCCCTTCCGGGAGCCGGGAGAGCCGCTGCGCGGCGCGGAGGGTGTCGAGCGAGGACTCGACCAGGCCGCGCAGCCGGTCGACGATGCCGTCGCGGTTGCGCTCCAGCTGCGCCAGCTCGTCGGTGAGGACGCGCAGCCGGGGGGCGAACGCCTCGGCCCAGGCCGTGGCGTGCTCGGGCAGGGCGGCGGCGGGCAGCTCGCGGATCTGCTGGCGGGCGGGGGTGCGGACCTGCTCGAAGCGGGTCGCGTTGGCGTGGCGCACGAGCTGGTCGGCGGCCTCGCGCACCGCGGCCTCGGCGGCGGCCAGGGCGCCGGCGCGCTCCCGCAGCTCACGGCGGGCGGCGGCGGCGTCCTGGCGGGCCTCGGCGAGGCCGCCGGCGTAGCTCGCGGGGGGACGGGGCCGGTCGCCTCCCTCCCCCGGCGCCTGCTCGGGGTCGGCCCCGGCGGAGGGCGCGGCGGCGGACGCGGCGGCGGACGCGCGGTGCGGCTCGCGCAGCAGGTCCTTCAGGAGCGCGGCGGTCTCCTCGAAGGCGCCGGCGGCGTCCTGCGCCGAGCCGTGGTCGCGCAGCAGGTCCTCGTGGGCGCCGCGGGCGGCGGCGAGGTCGCCCTCGCGCGCGGTGAGCTCCGCGCTGGCCTCGCGCAGCAGCTCACGGGCCCGGGCGGCGTCGGCGGGGACGCGATCGGCGGGGAGGTCGATGTGCGCCTGGCCGTCGGCGGGCGCGAGCCGCTCGGCCTCGCCCCGGAGCCTGCCGAGTTGTTCGCTCGCGGCGGCGGCGCGGGACTCCAGCGAGTGGACCAGCTCCTCGGCGCGGGCCGCGGCCGCCTGACGGGAGGGGCCGTCGGCGCCCTCGGGCCCGTCGAGCAGGCGGGCGGCACGGGTGCGGACCTTGGCGCTGAGCCGGTCGAGGGCGGCGCGGGCCGCGGACTCGTCGCCCTCGGCGCGGGCCTGCTCGGCGCGCAGGTCCGCGCCGACGCCGACCTTCTCGTAGAGCTGGCTGGCCGCGCGGTACGCCTCGCGGAGCGCGGGCAGCGAGGCGGGGGCCTCGGCCGTCTCTCCCCGCTCCTCGGACTCGGCGTCGACACCGGAGATCTCCGCGCGTTCGGCCCGCAGGGCGCGGGCGGTGCGGCGGGCGTCGTCGGCGGCGCGCTGCGCGGCCCGGTGGTCCTTGTCGGTGGCGCGGGCCCGCGCCAGGCACTGGTCGGCGCGCTCCTCGGCCTCGGCTCCCTCCTGCGCCAGCTCGGACAGCCGGGACCGCCAGCGGGGGCGCTCCCGGAGCCGGAACGCCAGCCCCGCCAGCGCGTCGGCGGAGCGGCGGGCGCGCTGCACGGCCTCCTGCCGCCGGTCGCGGGCGGCGGCCGCGTCGGCGGCGGCGCGCTCGGCCTCGGCGTGCTCGGCGGTGGCCTCCGCGAGGCGGCGCCGGGCGGCGTCGGCCTCGGCGCGGGCGTGCTCGGCGGCGGTGGCCAGCTCGGCGAGGCGGCCGGCGGGGCAGCCGGCGCGCCAGGACGCGAGGCGGACGGCGAGGCGGCGGTCGGCGGTGAGGCGGGCGGCGAGCTCCCGGATCCGCCGGTCGCGGGAGGCGGCGCGCTCGCGCAGGGCACGGCGTTCGTCGTCGGCGGCCCGCTCGTCGTGCATGGCGGGGTTGGGCGGCACGAGGAAGACGCCGCTGTCGCGGCCGCCGGGCGGCGGGGTGGGCGCGAGCAGCGCGGCGGCGGTGCCCACGGCGACGGCGGAGCGGGGCAGCAGCGCGGCGTCGGCGATGGCCTCGCGGGCGCGGGCGTGGCTGTCCGGGTCGGTGATCACGACGCCGTCGACGAGTTCGGGGCGGGCCGCGAGCACCCGGGCGTGGTCGGCGGGCGGGACGGCCTGCGCGAGGTAGCGCCAGCCGGGGAGGGCCGGGATGCCGTGCTCGGCGAGGAACTCGACGGTCGCCAGCACGTCCGGGCCCGGGGGCAGCAGCCCGCCGTCGCCGAGGGCGGCCAGGACGCGGGAGTCGTCGGCGGCAGCGGTGCGCAGTTCGAACAGGTGCCGCTCGGCCTCGGAGACGCGCTCCTCCAGCAGGGCGGCGAGGGTCTCGGCCTCGCGGTCGAGGTCCTCGGCGGTGAGGGACGCCCGGCGGGCCGGGCCGACGGCGGGGCGATCCGTAGCGGGGTCGGGTCCTGCGCCGCCTCCGGCGGCATCGGCGGCGGCTTCCGAAGCGGCCGAGGCGGCAGAGGCGTCGCGCTGGCGGGAGCCGCCGGGAGCCGCCGGGCCCGAGGCGCCCTCGCCGGGCCGAGCCGGTGAGGCGTCGGGTGTACGCGCCGCGTCGAGGGGGGCCTCGCCGGTCGCGTCGTCGTCCCCGGGCACGGTGGCGCGAGCGCCGGGCGGGGCGGAAGGCACGGCCGGGCGGCTGGCCCCGCGGTCCGGCGCTCGGCCGGACCGAGCGGGAGACGGCCCCTCTCCATGGGGAGTCGCCGCGCCGTTGTCGTCCGGCTCCGCCGTCGCGTGGACGCGAACCGGAACCGGGGGCCCGGCAGGCTGACTCCTCCCCCCGGACTCCGGACCGGCGCCGGGCCCGGGCAGGCCCAGGAGCTCGGTGAGGCGCTCGTCGGCGGCGAGGGTGGTGGCCTCGCGGTGTTCGCCCGTCCAGGCGGACTCGGCTGCGCGGGCGGCGTCGGCGGCGCGGGCGGCGGACAGCTCGGCCTGGGCGTGGTCGGCCGCTGCCTGCCGGGCGCGGTCCTGTGCGCGGTGGGCGGCCTCGTCGGCGGCGTCCAGGGCGGCGGCCGCCGTCTGCTCCGCGTCGCTGGCCGCCAGCGCCGCCCGGGCCGGGTCGGCGTCGGGGCCCGAGTCCTCCAGCCAGCCGGCGGCGACCGCCTGGGCCGTCTCCTCCTCGACCTCCGTCAGGCGCTGCCGCAGGTGCTCGGCCTCGCTGCGGGCGCGCTGGGCCTCGGTGGCGGCGGCGGTGGCGTCGCGCTGGGCGGTCTCGGCCGCCTCCTGGAGGGCGGCGGAGCGGTCCTCGTGCTCGGTGGCGGAGCGCTCGCTGTCCCCGGCCGCGGCCTGCAGGGCGCGGACCAGCGCGGCGGCGGCCTTGGCGCGCGCGGCCAGGGCGGGGGCGGCGTCGCGCTCGGCCTCGCGGATGGCGGCGGCGACCCGGGCGGCGCGGTCGGCGGCGGCGCGGTGCTGCAGGACGGTCTCGGCCGCCTGCCAGGCGGCGTGCAGCGTGCGGGCGTCGGCGAGCTCGCGGCGTCCGGCGGTGGCGGTCTGCTCGGCGGCGGTCAGCGCCAGCGAGGCGTGCCGGTAGGCGAGTTCGGCGGCGATCTTCGAGGCGCGGCCGACGGTGCCCTCGGCGTCGGCGACCGCGTGCCCGGCGGCGGCGAGGCGCTCGGCGAGGCCCTGGGCGCGCTCGCGCTCGGCGGCGCCGCGTGCGGCGAGGCGGCCGGCGAGGGCGCGGACGCGGTGCTCGGCCTGGGCGTGCACGCCGCGGGCGGTCTCCCGCTCGGCCGCGGCCCCGGACAGGCGGGTCAGCAGCTCAAGCGACCCGGCGGTGAAGTCGCGCTCGGCGGTCAGCTCGGCGCGGCGGCCGAGCTTGTGGGCGAAGCCGTGGACGAGGTCGGCCAGGCCGTCGGTGTCGCGGGTGTCGGTGACGGCGCGCAGCAGCAGGTCGGTGAAGTCCGAGTCGTTCTTCACGGCGAACAGGCCGGCGGCCTCGCCCTCGTCGGCGTTCATCTCGCGCTGGTAGCGGAAGAGTTCGGGGTCCAGGCCCAGGCGGCCCAGGTGCTCGATCCAGCGCTCGTGGATCTCCTCCCAGGCGACGTCGAGGTGCGGGTACGCCTTGCCGGTCTCCGTGAGGACGTCGCGGAAGCCCTTCATGGTGCGGCGCCGGCCCCGCGCCCCCGAGGCGCCCTCGGCGCGCGGGCGCAGGGCGGAGGACTCGGCGACGGGCAGGGAGTCCAGCGACAGGCCGGGGCCGGGCCGGAAGGAGTACCACGCCTCGGTGAAGCGGCGGGGGTCGCCGGAGATCTGGCGGCCGCGCCACTCGCTGACCTTGCCGACGACGATGGTCTCGCCGGTGCGGGTGTGCTGCCACTCCAGGGCGACGTGCCCGCAGTCCTCGGCCAGCAGGAACTTGCGCAGCACGCCGGAGCTGGCCCCGCCGAGGGTGTTGCGGTGGCCGGGCAGCATGACGGAGAAGATCAGCTTCAGCAGCACGGACTTGCCGCCGCCGTTCTCCAGGAAGAGGACCGCGGCGGGGGCGGGCCGGCGCGGCGGGCCGGTGGGCTCCTCCTCGAAGAACTCGGCCTGGGCAGGGGCCGGGCTGGGCACCGGCTCGCCGACCCCGCGCAGGTCCAGCACGGTGTCGGCGTAGCGGGCGCCGGCTGGGCCGATGGAGTAGAGGCGGATCCGGGACAGCTCGTACATGGCGGGGGCTCTCGTGGGTGGTCTCTGATGGTGGCGCGGGTCGTGGTCAGCTGTGGAAGGGGAGGCCGGCGCCTTCGACGAGCTCGTCGTCGCCGTCGGCGGCCGGGAGCAGGGCGCCGGCGCCGTCGGTGACGGGGACGACGCCGAGGTGGAGCAGCTCGGTCATGGCGGCGCCGGCGGCCATGTCGCGGACCTGCAGCTGGTACCGGGCGGTGGTGCGGTAGGCGCCGCCCGCCTCGTCGCCGGTGCGCTGCAGGAAGCCGGAGTCGGCGAGGAAGGCGACGGCCTTGCCGACGATGCCGGTGGTGGATCCGGCGAGGCGGCGGGCGTCCTTGGTGGCGCCCGTGGCGCTGCGCCGGGCGAAGACCCGCCAGGCGGCCTCCAGGTCGGGGGCGTCGGTGGCCGGGTCGGTGTTCTCCCCGCGTTCGGCGGCGCGCTCGGCCAGGCGGCGGCAGGCGTGGCGGACGAACGCCTCCACCCCGTTGACCGTGATGCGGCCGATATAGCCGTCGTCGGCGAGGTCGGCGGGGCGGGGGAAGGCGAGGGCGGCGACGGCGAGGTGGGCCAGGCCGTGCAGGAAGCGGTCGGCCGGGTCGGCGGCGGCGCGGCGGGCGTAGTCGCCCATGCGGACGGCGAAGACGGAGTCCTCGGCGGCGGCGAGCACCATGCCGGCGCGGGTGGAGACCTCCAGCACGATGAGGCCGAGGCCGGTGGCGACGGCGTCGGCGAGCCGGGCGAAGGGCGGGTCCTCGCGGTAACGCCGCAGCAGGGCGGCGTACTCGGCGTCGCGGGAGGGCTGGAGCCGTGGGTGCAGGCCGAGGGAGACCAGGCGGGAGGCGTCGGCGGCGTCCGCCGGTGTGAGGGGGCCCGTGGCCTGGGCGGGGGCGGCGCCGGTCGGGGAGCCGGTGCCGGTGCCGGTGCTGGGGGTGGTCATGACGCGTCCTCCGAGCGGCCGGCGGCCATGCCGGCCGCGTCGAGCAGCGCGGTGCCGACGATGAGGTCGGCTCCGCCGAACTCCGGGTCGTCCAGCTCGGTGCCGTCGTCCACGGCGAACAGCAGCCGCGAGTCCCCCTGGCGGTACGCCGTGCCCACGGGAGGGCTGGCGGCGTGGACGGCCAGCAGGCCGACGAGGTGCGGCAGTCCGGGGTCGGTGCGGCGGGCCTCGGCCAGCAGGCCGGAGAGGCGCCGCGGCGCGTCCGCCGGCAGCCGGAGCAGCTCGGTGGCGGCGGCCAGCTGCTCCTCGCTGAAGCGGCTGTCGTCGGGGGTGGCGATGAGGTCGGGCTCGGGCAGCTCGGCGCCCAGATGCTCGCGGGGCGCGGGCGGGGTGAGCAGCAGCTCGGCCAGGTCGGCCAGGCGGACGGCGCCCGGCGGGCGCGGGGCGGTGCCCCGGGCGAAGAACGCGTCGGTGACGCGGGTGGCCTCGGCCACCGGCAGGGCGAGCAGCGGCGCCAGGAGCTGGCCGTACAGGTCGGTGCCGGCGCGGGCGGCGGGCGGGGCGAACGCCTGCCGGTCCTGCTCGGCGCGGAACAGTGGCCCGGCCTGCAGGAGCCGGGACTGGAGCTGGGTGTGGCGGCGGATGCAGTCCTTGACGATGTCGACGAGCTCGGCGGCGCGCGTGCGGTGTCCGGGGTCGGCCGCCTCGTCGCGGGCGCGGCGGATGTGGGTGAGGATGGCGTTCTCGTGGCGGTACCGGTCGGCGATGTGGTCCAGCGCCTCGGTGATCATGTCGGGGATGGCGTGCAGCCAGTCGACCGCGCGCACGTCGCGCCGGGTGGTCTCCAGGGCGCGGCGCAGGGACTCGGCGTACTGCACCGTGCGGTATCGCGCCTGCTCGGCGGCGAGTTGGGCGTCGGCGAGGCGGCCGCGGGTGATGAGCACCTCCAGCTTGACCTCGGCGGCGATCTGGGCGCTGGTGACGTCGGTGTCGAGGGCGCCGACCAGGACGTTGACCGCCTCGTCGGTGGTGCGCAGGTACACCTCGCCGCCGGGGCCGGGGACCTCCTCGATGAGCTTGAAGTCGTAGTCCCGGCGGACGTATCCGCCGTCGGGGGCGAAGGTGCCGTACACGGCGCGGAAGCCGCGGTCGACGCTGCCGACGTTGATCAGGCTGTCGAGCACCCAGCGGGCCACGCGCTCGTGCTCGGCGGCGGGGCGGCGGGGGGCCTGGGCGGCGACGCGGGGCAGCAGCCGGGCGACGATGTGCTCGTGGTCGGCGCCGGTGTCGAAGTCCATGCTGAGGGTGACCAGGTCGATGGCGGCCAGCGCCACCTCCGCCATGGCGTACGTGCTGTACTCCCCGGCGAGGTTGGCCTTGCGGGCGTCGAGGTCGTGCAGCGGGGCGGTGCAGGCGAGCGCGCGCAGCCGCCGGGCCAGCCCTTCGTCGGCGGCCGGGCCCGGGGCGGGGCGGGCGGCGCCGGCAGGGAGTGGCGGTGGCTGTTGCTGCGCGGTCTCGGTCACGTCGGAAAGCCTAGGTGGTGGCACTGACAACGCCGCCCGGGCGCGGGCGTCCTGGGCGTTCGGGCTCGAGCGCCCGGGCCTCGGCGCCCGGGGCCTCGGCGTCTCAGGTCTTGGCGTCTCCAGCCTCGGCCGGCGGCCCGTATCCGCCGCCGCCCGGGGTGTGGACGACGAGCACGTCGCCGGGGCCGACCTCGGCGGTGTCGCTGCCGCCGAGGCGCTCCACGGTGCCGTCGGCGCGCTCGACGGCGTTCTCGCCCAGCGCGCCGGGCTCGCCGCCCGCCATGCCGTAGGGCGGGACGCGGCGGTGGCCGGAGAGCAGCGCGACGGTCATCGGCTCCAGGAAGCGGATGCGGCGGCTCACGCCGCCGCCGCCGCGCCAGCGGCCCGCGCCGCCGCTGCCGGTGCGGATACGGAAGTCCTCCACCCGCACCGGGTAGCGCCACTCCAGCACCTCGGGGTCGGTGAGGCGGGAGTTGGTCATGTGGGTCTGGACGGCGTCGGCGCCGGCGAAGCCGTCGCCCGCGCCGGAGCCGGAGGCGACGGTCTCGTAGTACTGCACCCGCTCGTTGCCGAAGGTGACGTTGTTCATGGTGCCGGAGCCCTCGGCCTGCACGCCGAGCGCCGCGTAGAGGGCGCCGGTGACGGCCTGGGAGGTCTCGACGTTGCCCGCCACGGTCGCGGCCGGGTAGGACGGGGCCAGCATGCACCCGGGCGGGATGCGGATGTCCAGCGGCTCCAGGCAGCCGCTGTTGAGCGGGATGTCGTCGGCGACGAGGGTGCGGAAGACGTACAGCACGGCCGCCATCACCACCGAGCTGGGGGCGTTGGTGTTGCCCGGCTGCTGCGGGGAGGTGCCGGTGAAGTCCAGGACGGCGCCGCGCGCTTCGCGGTCGACGGTGACGGCGACACGGATGACGGCCCCTGCGTCGGTCTCGTAGCGGCAGGTGCCGTCGGAGAGGGTGGCGATGATGCGGCGCACCGCCTCCTCGGCGTTGCGCTGCACGTGGCCCATGTACGCCCGCACCACGTCGAGCCCGAACTGGCCGATCATCGCGCGCAGTTCGGCGATGCCCTTCTCGTTGGCGGCGATCTGGGCGCGCAGGTCGGCGAGGTTGGCGTCGGGGCCGCGCGAGGGGTACGGGGCGCCGGCGAGCAGCGCGCGGGTCTCGGCCTCCCGCAGGCGGCCGTCGCGGACCAGCAGCCAGTTGTCGAAGAGGACGCCCTCCTCGTCGATGGTGCGGCTGAACGCCGGCATCGAGCCGGGGGTGATGCCGCCGATCTCGGCGTGGTGGCCGCGGGAGGCGACGAGGAAGAGCAGGTCGCGCCCGCTCTCGTCGAAGACGGGGGTGACGACGGTGACGTCGGGCAGGTGGGTGCCGCCGTGGTAGGGGTCGTTGATGGCGTAGACGTCGCCGGGGCGCAGGGTGCCGGCGTTGCGGCGCAGCACCTCCTTGATGGACTCCCCCATCGAGCCGAGGTGCACGGGGATGTGGGGGGCGTTGGAGATGAGGTTGCCCTCGGCGTCGAACAGGGCGCAGGAGAAGTCCAGCCGCTCCTTGATGTTGACGGAGTGGGCGGTGTTCTCCAGGCGCACGCCCATCTGTTCGGCGATGGCCATGAAGAGGTTGTTGAAGATCTCCAGCTTGACGGGGTCGGCCTCGGTGCCGATGGCGGTGGTCGCGGGGCGGGGCGTCACGCGGGTGAGGACGAGGTGGCCGCGCTCGCTCGCGGTGGCCTGCCAGCCGGGTTCGACGACGGTGGTGGCGTCGGCCTCGGCGACGATGGCCGGGCCGGTGACGGCGTCGCCGGGGCGCAGCTCCTCGCGGCGGTGCAGGGGCGCGTCGTGCCAGCGGCCGGCGGCGTACAGGCGTACGCGGTCGGCGGGGACGAGCGGCCCGGTGCGGGGCTCGGGCGGGGCGGCGGCGAGGGGGTGGTGGGGCCCGGCGGCGCCGACGGCCTCGGCGACGACGGTGGCGGCGACCAGCGGCTTGTCCATGGTGAAGCCGTAGCGGGCCTGGTGGGCGCGGGTGAACTCCTCGGCCATGGCGGCGCGTTCGGCGAGGGTGACGGGCAGCACGGCGTCGGTGCCGGCGTAGCGCAGGTGGAGGCGGGCGGTGGTGCGGATGGCGGCCTCGGGGATGCCGTCCTCGCGGAGCTGGGCGCGGGCGGCGCCCGTGAGGTCGTCGGCGAGTTCGCGGACGGCGGGGAGCGCGTCGTCGGTCAGCCCGGCCTCGACGGACTGCTCGCGCAGCGCGGTGGCGTCGGCGACGCCGATGCCGTACGCCGAGAGCACGCCGGCCAGCGGCGGCACGACGACGGTGTCGATGCCGAGGGCGTCGGCGACGGCGCAGGCGTGCTGGCCGCCGGCGCCGCCGAAGCTGGTGAGGGCGTAGCGGGTGACGTCGTGGCCGCGCTGGACGGAGATCTTCTTCACGGCGTTGGCCATGTTGAGGACGGCGATCTCCAGGAAGCCGGCGGCGACCTCCTCGGGGCCGCGGCGGTCGCCGGTGGCCTCCGCGATGGTGGCGGCGAGGGCGGCGAAGCGCTCGGTGACGGTGTCGGCGTCCAGGGGCTGGTCGCCGCCGGGGCCGAAGACGTGCGGGAAGTGGGCGGGCTGGACGCGGCCGAGCATCACGTTGGCGTCGGTGACGGTCAGCGGGCCGCCGCGCCGGTAGCAGGCGGGGCCGGGGACGGCGCCGGCGGAGTCGGGGCCGACGCGGTAGCGGGAGCCGTCGAAGTGGAGTATCGAGCCGCCGCCCGCCGCGACGGTGTGGATGTCGATCATGGGGGAACGCATCCGCACGCCGGCGACCTCGGTGCCGAAGACGCGCTCCAGCTCGCCGGCGTGGTGGGAGACGTCGGTGGAGGTGCCGCCCATGTCGAAGCCGATGACGCGGTCGAAGCCCGCCTCGGCGCTGGCGCGGGCCATGCCGACGACGCCGCCGGCAGGGCCGGAGAGCACGGCGTCCTTGCCGCGGAAGCGGGTGGCTTCCCTGAGGCCGCCGTTGGACTGCATGAACATCAGCCGCACGTCCTTGAGTTCGGCGGCGACCTGGTCGACGTAGCGGCGCAGCACGGGCGAGAGGTAGGCGTCGACGACGGTGGTGTCGCCGCGCGAGACGAGCCGGATGAGCGGGCTGACCTCGTGGGAGCTGCTGACCTGGGTGAAGCCGGCGTCGCGGGCGAGGCCGGCGACGGCCCGCTCGTGGGCGGGGTGGCGGTAGCCGTGGAGGAGGAGGACGGCGGCGGAGCGGAAGCCGTCGCGGTGGGCGGCGGCGAGCGCCTCGGAGACGGCTTCGGCGTCGAGGGGGTGCACGGTGGTGCCGTCGGCGGCGAGGCGTTCGGGCACCTCGATGACGCGGTCGTAGAGGCTCTCGGGCTTGACGATGCGGCGGTCGAAGAGGCGGGGGCGGTTCTGGTACGCGATGCGCAGGGCGTCGCGGAAGCCCTCGGTGGTGACCAGGACGGTGGGCTCGCCGCGGCGTTCCAGCAGGGCGTTGGTCGCCACGGTGGTGCCCATCTTCACGATCTCGATGCGCTCGCCGGGGACGGGGTCGCCGGGGGCGACGCCCAGGAGACGGCGGATGCCGGCGACGGCGGCGTCGCGGTACCGCTCGGGGTCGTGCGACAGCAGCTTGTGCGTCACCAGCCGGCCGTCGGGGCGCCTGCCCACGACGTCGGTGAAGGTGCCGCCCCGGTCAATCCAGAATTCCCAGCGCCCGTTCACTCGGACATCGTGCCAGGTCCGGGGCGTCCCCGGGAGGGCCGGGTGCGAGCGCGCGCAGCGCGGCGGCGGTGGCCTCGCGGGTGGCCCGCTCCAGGGTCGCCTCGGTCCCGGCGAGGCGGTGGGCGGCCTCGGCGGCGGCCAGCCGCAGCAGGCCGGGCAGCAGGTCGGTGGAGCGGGCCAGGACCCAGCGGGTGCCGCGGGTCGCCATCCACCAGGTGCCGGCGGCGCGGGTGGGCGGCGGCCGGTCGGGCGTCGGGGAGGGCGGCGGCCCGGCGGCGTGGCCGCGCGCGGCGAGCAGGGAGTGGAACTCGCGTGCCAGCAGGCGGTGCCCCAGCTCGCTGGGGTGCAGCCGGTCGACGCTCCAGGCGTGGCGGTCGGTGACCATGGGGTGCTCGGCGAGGTGGGCGTGGACGGTGTCGTAGCGGTCGCTGAGCGCGTGTACGACCTCGTTGAGGGCGCGCATGCGGCGCGCGAGCGGGCAGCCGAGCGCGCGGGGCAGGCGCAGCATCCGCCCGGGGTCGGGAAGGCAGGCGGTGAGCACGATGGCACCGTCCTCGGTGAGGGCGCGCAGGGTGGTGTCGAGGGCGCGGGCGACGCGGGAGATGTCGAACGCCGAGCGGAGCGTGTCGTTGACGCCGATGACGAGGGCGGCCACGTGGGGCCGGAGGCGGCGGGCGGCGGCGAGCTGCTCGCCCGCCGTGTCGATGGTGCGGGCGCCGCTGCGGGCGAGGTTGACCAGCTGGACGGGCTGCCCGGGCGCGGGCAGGGCGGCGGCGAGCAGCGCGGCCCAGCCGCGGCAGCCGCCGTGGGGGGCGGGGTCGCCCAGCCCTTCGGTGAGGGAGTCGCCGAGCGCGGTGAAGCGCAGCGCCTCCGGCGGGGAGGCGACGACGCCGTCCGGCGCACCGGCGCCCAGCGGGCGCCGGTGGCCGGCGGGCGCGACGCGAGGCGCGTCCTCCACCCGTATGGCGTCCTGCGGGAGGCCGGCTTTGACGCGCGCGGTGCGGGATGCCTCCGGCGGCGAAAGGGGCGCGACGCGAGGCGCGTCCACCGGTGAGGCGTCACGCGGACGGCCCGGTTCGCCAGACACGGCGCGGAGCGCCCCCGGCGGCGAGACGTACACCGCCCGGCGCACGTCACTCGGCGCATCGCCCCCAGCGCAGCCCCGTTCGCCAGGCACAGCGCGAGGCGCCTCCGGCGGCGGACCCGGCACACCGCGGCGCACGTCCACCGGCGCCTCCTCACGCGGAAGGCGCGATTCGGCGGGTGCGGCGCGGCCCGCGTCCACCGATGCGGCGCCCCCCGCCCGGCCCGGTTCGGCAGACGCGGCGCCGGGTGGCGCGCCGGGCGCCGCCGGGCCGCGGCGGCGGTGCGGGGGTGGGGCGGCTCGTGGGCGAGGCGGTGCCGTCCGCGCCGGGCCGTGGCTCGGCTCGGCGCGTGGTGGCGGGGCCGCGGCGGCCCGTGGAGGGGCCGGGTGATCCGCCGCCGACGGCTCCTGTCCGGGGAGGTGCGCGGCAGCGGAGCCGCCCGCCGGCGGGGCGGCACGCCGCGCGTGACGGCTCGCCGCCCCGGAGGCGTACGCCGGCGAGTCGCCCTGCGCACCCACCGCGTCACCGGCGCCCAGCATCTCCCGCGTCCCGGCCGTCGCGTGTCCGGGGCGAGGCTCCGGCGGTGACGGCGACGACGTGTGCGGGCGGGCGACCGCCTGCTGGCCCGGCGGGACCGCCCCGGCGTGGCCGGGTCGCTGCCGCGCGGGCGTGAAACGCGGGCCGGTCGCGGCGTCCGGCGCCTCGTGCGGGGGCGCCGCGTCGACACGCCCCGGTCCGGGGCACGGGCGCGCGACGGCGGGGTCGTCCAGGGCGGAGGGCCCGGGACGCGGGGAGGTGCTCATGCCAGGCCGCCCTCCGCCCGGGCCGTGGCGTGGGGGCGGGAGTCCGGCGTCGCCACCGGCGGGGCGTCGAGGGCGGCGAGGAAGGCGGCGACGGCCGTGCTCCAGGGGAAGCGTTCGGCGCGTGCCCGGGCGCGGGCGCGGCGTTCGTCCTCGGGGCGGGCGAGCAGGCGCTGGACGCCGTCGGCGAAGGAGCGGCCGTCGCCGGCGGCCACCGTGCCGGCCGGGCCCAGCAGCGCGGGCACCGCCGAGCGGTCACTGGCCACCACCGGGGTGCCGCAGGCCAGCGCCTCCATCGCGGCCAGGCCGAAGGTCTCGGCCGGTCCGGGCGCCATCACCACGTCGGCGGTGGCCTGGAGCACCGCGAGGTCGGCCGGGTCGCCGATGTGGCCCGAGAAGGTGACCGGCAGCCGCTTGGCCCGCGCCCGCTCGACCATGCGCGCGCGCAGCGGGCCGTCCCCGGCGACGACGAGGGCCGCGTCGACGCCGCGCCGCAGCAGCTCGGCCAGGGCGTCCAGCGCGATGCCCGGCCGCTTCTCCGGGGAGAGCCGCGAGCACAGCGCCAGCAGCACCCGGGCGTCGCCCGCCAGCTCCTTGTGCAGTCGCTCGTCGTGCAGCTCCGGGCGGCAGCGCACCAGGTCGACGCCGAGCGGGGCGCGCACGATGTTGGTGGCACCGACGCGGCGGAACTCCCGGGCGGCCCAGTCGGTGGTGCACACCACGCGGGTGTAGGCGTGCGCGGTGCGGCGGTTGAGCCAGTCGGCGCTGCGGCGGCACAGCGACTCGGGCAGGTGCCAGGTCGCCATCACGCCGTCGACGCTCTCGTGGGAGACCATGACCGCGGGGACGCGGCGGCGGCGCGCCCACTCCCCCGTCCAGCGCAGCGTGGTCCGGTCCGAGATCTCCAGGCGGTCGGGGGCGAGCGAGGCCAGCAGCCGGGCCAGCCGCTGCCGGTCGGTGATGACGCGGTAGCCGCCGGTGCCGGGGACGGTGCGGCCGGGCAGGGTGATGACGCGGCCCTGCGTGGTGGTGTCGTCGCTGTAGGCCCGGCCGGGGATGATCAGCACCGGCTCGTGGCCGGCCGCCTGGTAGCCCGCGCCGAGCTCGCGCAGCGCGGTGCGCAGGCCGCCGGAGGCGGGGGCGACGAAGTTGGCGAGCCGGACGATCCTCAGACCGCTCATGAGACGGCCACCGCCCGGGTGCGCAACACCTCGGCGTAGTGGTCGAGGAGCTGGTCGCCGATGGCCTCCCAGGTGCGGTCGGCGACCGCCTCCCGCCCGGCGAGGGCCAGGTGCCCGCGCAGCGCGGCGTCGTCGCGCAGCTCGCTGACGGCCTCGCGCACGGCGGCGGCGTCGCCGGGCTGGACGAGCAGGCCGGTGCGGCCGTGGTCGATCAGGTCGAGAGGGCCGCCGACGGCGGGGGCGACGACCGCTATCCCGCTGGCCTGGGCCTCCTGCACGGTCTGGCAGAAGGTCTCCAGCGGCCCGGTGTGGACGAAGACGTCCAGCGAGGCGTAAATGCGCGCCAGGTCATCGCCGGTGCGGCGGCCGAGGAAGCGGGCGTTCGGCAGCGCCCCGGTGAGCTGCGGCTGGCTGGGGCCGTCGCCGACCACCACGAGGCGTACGCCGGGCATGCGGTCGGCCTCCGCCAGCAGCTCGACCCGCTTCTCGGGGGCGAGCCGGCCCACGTAGCCCACCAGCAGCTCGCCGCCGGGGGCGAGTTCGCGGCGCAGTTCCTCGTCGCGCAGGTCGGGGCGGAAGCGTTCGGTGTCCACGCCGCGCTGCCACAGCCGCACGCGGGGAACGCCGCGCTCCTCGAGCTCGCGGATCGAGGCGGTGGAGGGCGCCAGCGTGAGGTCGGCCGCGGTGTGCACGGCGCGTATGCGGCGCCAGGCGGCGAGCTCGCCGGCGCCGAGGTAGGTGCGGGCGTAGCCGGCGAGGTCGGTCTGGTAGACGGCGACGGCGGGGACGCCGAAGCGCACGGCCAGCGCGGCGCCGCGCGCGCCGAGCACGAAGGGGCTGGCGAGGTGGACGACGTCGGGCCGGTGGGCGGCCATGGCGCCGGCGAGCTTGCGGCTGGGCAGGGCGACGCGGACCTGCGGGTAGCCGGGGAGCGGCAGGGAGGGGACGTGGACGACGGGAGCGGGTCCGTCGTGGGGGGATCGGACACCGGGGGGCGGAGTCGGCGCGATCACCAGCGGGTGGTGGCCCCGCCTCGCCAGGTGGCGGGCGGTCTGCAGGGCGCAGTGCGCCACCCCGTTGATGTCGGGGGGATAGGACTCGGTGACGATGCAAACGCGCATAGGAACGTTCTCACCGATGTGTGCGTTGCCATGACCACATCCGCGTGGCCGTTCGGAAAACATCCCCTGAGCGTAGAGGCATGGACGCGTCACCGGGCTCGGGGCCCCGGGCCCCGGCCGCGCCCGGTACCCGGCTCAGCCCACGGCGCGGTCGGCGAGGCGGCCGCGTACCGCCGTCTGCACTCCGGCCTGCTCGGCCGGGTCGGTGGCCAGCCGGCGCAGCCGTTCGACGACGCGCACGTCGACGGTGGTGGCGAAGCGGGCGGCGAGCTCGCGGGTGTCCTCCTCGCAGTCCCACAGGCACTCGACGGCGAAGCCGGAGGCGAAGGAGGGGTCGGTGGCGGCCAGCGCCCGGGCGGCGTGGCCGCGCAGCTGGGAGGAGGCGGTCTCGCGGTAGATGTGCCGCATCACCGGCACGGCGGCGGTCACGTCCAGCCGGCCCGCGCCCTCCACCAGGGGCCGCAGCTCCCGGGCGTCGGTGCCGTGGGTGCGCACGGCGCGGCGCAGCGCGGCCAGCACGCCGGGGGCGTCGCGCGCCTCGCCGCGGCGGGCCAGCATGGCGGCGGCGCAGGAGCCGAGCTCGTCGGGCCGGGCGGCCCAGCGGCGGGCCTGCACCAGGGCGCCGCGGTCGCTCATGCGGGAGAACGCCGTGACCGCGGCGCGCGAGACGTCCGCGTCCCGCGCCGCGGCGGCGGCCTCCAGCAGCGCGAACACGTCGGGGTCGCCGCGCTCGGCGAGGTGGCGCAGCGCGGCCGCGCGGCCGGCGGGCGGGCCGTCGGCGGCGGCGGCCAGCAGCGTGGCGCGGTCGCCGGGGCCGACCACGGCGCCCAGGCAGCGCGCGGCGGACGCCTCGCGCCACTGCCGGGGGATCTGCTCGTAGCCCTCCTGGGCCCAGGCCAGCACGGCCTCGACGCTCCAGCCCGGCTGCGGTCCCGGCGGGCGCATCTGCCGCTGCCAGCGGTCGAAGTCGCCGTCGGTGAGCGCGCGGCCGAGCCGGGCGCGCTGCTCGGGGCGGGCCGGATCCTCCGCCCAGATCCGCCAGGGGCGCGGCTCGAAGGAGTCGCGGACGGCGGCGGTCAGGGCGCGCTCGCCCCTCTCGGTGGCCGGGAAGCGGACGAGGACGCGCGGGCCCAGGGCGCGCAGCCCGGCGTCGTCGTCGCGCACCGCGAGTTCGTCGAGGGCCCAGCGCCAGTTGGCGCCGGTGACGGCGTAGCGGCGCAGCAGGTCCAGGGCGTGGCGGTCGCCGTAGGAGGCGAGGTGGCCGAGGACGGAGAGCGCGAGCCCGGTGCGTTCCTCGTCGTACGCCCGGGGCGCGGCCTCGCGGGCGGTCCGGGCGGTGCCGTCGCTGCCGTCAGCGCCGTCGTCGCCGTCGGTGCGGAGGTCGTCGGGGTGGAAGAGATGGTCGGCGATGGCGTCGAGGCCGGCGTTCAGCTCCCGGTAGAGCCGGGCGTAGTACAGCGAGCGGTGTTCGAGCCGCCAGTCCCGGCGGGGGTCGTGCAGAACGCAGTGCTCCAGCGCCGCGACGGCCGCGGGGCGGGGGGCTGCCAGCGCGTGCAGCCACCCGTCGCCGCGGCCACGCTGGAGCAGCCCCAGGAGGGTGCCGCTGGGCGCTATGCCTGATTCGATCGGACTGGCGAACATATTGGTCAGCATCCGGTTGAAGGGGATCCGGTGGCAACGGGATTTCTGTCTGGGCGGCTCCTTGCCTGTGGACAGCCGTTCTACACCCGTTCCGCACCGTGCTCCACCCCCGCCCCCCTGGTCCCGGCACCGGGCCTGTAACGCTCTGGTATACGGTGCGTTGCTGCGGCGGCCGAAACCCTTACGGTGCGACGACGGGTGTGCCACAGTCTGAAGTCAGCCACCTCCGGCGAACGCCGGCGGGTGCACCACCGGCCCGACCGCGCCATCCCGGGGACCAGCCATGCTCTCCTCTTTCTCCCAGCAGCCGGAACCCTCCGCTCCCCCACCCGCGGACGCCGCCCCCGTCGGCGGTGAGGACGCGCTCGACGCGCTCGACGCGCTCGACGCGCTCATCGCGCAGACCCGGCTGCTGCGGGACGGCGTCGAGGCCGTCCGGCGCGCGGAGCGGGCCCAGGGCGCGCGGCAGCGCGTGCGGCGCGCGGTGTGGGACCTCGCCGTGGACCAGCTCGACGACTTCGGCGAACGCCTCGACCAGCTGCGCTCGGCGGCGGCTCCCGACGGCCGGGCGCGGCTGGGGGCGCACATCGGCAGCGCGGAGTGGAACCTGCTGACCGACGGCGTGACCTGGTCCGAGGAGGTGTTCTCGATCTTCGGCAGGGACGCCGCGGACGGGCCGCTCACCCTCGACGAGCTGCCCTCCCGCGTGCCCGCCGCGGACCAGCCCGCGCTGACCGCCGCCGTCACGGCCTGTCTGGTGGACGGCCGCCCGATGGAGTGCGAGTTCCGCGTGATCCGGCCGGACGGCTCGCTGCGCACCGTGCAGCTGTCGGGCGAGCCGGTGCTCGACGAGCGGGGCGGCACGGTGGCGATGTGGGCGATGGTCCGCGACGTGAGCGAGATGCGCCGCAGCGAGGCCGGGATGGCGGCCGGCGACCCCGGCGCGGGCGCCGGAGCCGGTGCCGGAGCCCGCGCGGGCACAGGCGTCGGGGAGGGCGAGGGCGAGGAGCTGCGGCGGCTGCGGCGCGTGGCGCGGGCGGAGCGGGGCATCGCGATCGAGCTGGCCGACGCGGCGCTCGCGCCGTGGCTCGGCTCCCCCGAGCCGCAGGGGGCGGCCGCGGCGCGCGGCTCGCTGGAGCTGGCCGCGCGGTACCTGCCGGCGCGGGCCGGCACGCCGATGAGCGGCAAGTGGTACGACGTGCTGCGCCTGCCCGGCGGCGGGCGGCTGCTGAGCGTCGGGGACCTGTCGGGCCAGGGGGCCGCCGCGGCGGCGAGCGCGGCGACGACGCTGGGGGCGATCCGGGGGATCGCACTGACGGGGACCGCGCCCGGCGGGCTGCTGGAGCACCTCAACCGCCTGCTCGACAACGGGATGCACCCGGTGCTGGCCGGCGCCGTCTGCTGCCGGTACGAGCCGGGCGGCGACGGCGGCGTGCTGTCCTGGGCGCAGGCCGGGCACCCCGCGCCGCTGCTGTGCCGCCGGGGCGCCGGCCGCCTGCTGCCGAGGCCGTCCGGCCCGCTGCTGGGCGCGATGACGGACCCGGAGTACGCCCAGCGCGCCGAGCCGCTGGAGCCGGGCGACGTGCTGGTGCTGTACACGCATGGGCTGTTTCCGGCCATCCCTCGGCCCGGCGACGGCGGGCCGCCGTCGCCGACCGGCGAGGAGCGGCTGACCGGCCTGGGCGAGCGGCTGTGTGCCGCCGCCAGCGCCGAGGAGTGCCTGGAGCTGATCGTGTCGGCCTGCGGCGAGACGGGACGGGACGACGACGCCTGCGTGCTGGTGGCACGCATCACGCCGTGACGCCGCGCCCCGGCGGAGCCCGTCCCCGCGCTCCCGCCCGGCGGCTGCGGGAAGCCCGCTCGCCGAGCACTCGTGCCCGCCGCGCGGCGCGCCTGGTCCGGCAGGTGCTGCCCGCCCTCGCGCGGGGCGGTGCCGCCCGGGCGCTCGCGCGGTGTGCGCGGCCCCGTCGGCAGGCTGCCGGCACGCCCGCGGCGCCTCGCGCCCGTGCCATCGCACCGGCCGGGCCGGACCAAGCGCGCCCGGCGCCCGCCGTGCCCGCCCGCCCCGGTGAGCCCGCCGGGCGGGGCTCACACGGGCTGGGCCGCCGCCGAGGTGTCCGACCCGCCGGGGGCCCTGGACAGGGCCTCCTCGATCTCCTCCCGCAGCGCCCCGATCCGGGGGCAGTCGGCGTACGCGCCGGTCAGCCCGTACATCTCGTGCAGCCGGTGCCAGGTCCGGTGGGAGGAGTTGGTGCCGATGCTGCCCAGCGCCTGCCGGGCGTGGACGTCGGCCTGTTCGGGGTCGTCGGCGATGAAGCAGGCCGAGGCGAGCGTGATGTGGTCGAAGATCTGCGACCGGTCCCGGCCCTGACAGCGCAGGCCCAGGGCCTGCTTGGCGTGCTGCTCGGCCAGGCGCGCGGCCGACGGGTCGTGCTCGGCGAGGGTGCGGTAGGCCAGCGCCTCCATGCCGTGCAGGTCGGCCTCGTCGAACATCTGCATCCAGCTCGGCTGCGGGACGTCGTCGCGGTCGGAGACGAACAGGTCCTCGGCCCGCCCCAGGGTGCGCCGCATCGACTGGCCGCGGCCCATGGAGGCGTGCGCCCACGCCTCGATGGTGCACAGCATGGCGCGCGTGCGGGGCAGCTCTTCCTCCCCCACGCCGTCGTGCGCGAGGCGCATCAGGTCCAGCGCCTCCTCCGGCCGCCCGAGGTGCACCATCTGGCGGGCGGCGCGGGACAGGGCCTCCCCCGCCCGCGGCCGGTCGCCGCCCTCGCGCGCGGCGTGCGCGGCTATCAGGAAGTACTGCTGGGCGGTGGACTCCATCCCCACGTCGTGGGACATCCAGCCGGCCAGGGCGGCCAGGTTGGCGGCAACGCCCCACAGCCGGCGTTGCACGGGTGCGGTATGCCGGTAGGCGAGCATGCCTCCCACCTCGTTGAGCTGGCCCACCACGGCCTTGCGCTGGAGGCCGCCGCCTCGGGTGGCGTCCCAGGCGCGGAAGATCTCGACGGATCGCTCCAGCGCCTCGATCTCCTCGGTGCCGACGGGCGCCGCCTCGTAACGGTCGAGTCCGGCGGCGTCGGCGGCGAAGGTTGGGTCGTCGGGGGGTGTTGCGGTGTCCGGTGCCGGCGTGGCCCGGATCCAGTCGTGCATGGCGTCGCTGAGCGCGGAGCCCGCCACGAGGGCGGCTCCCGCACCGACCATGCCGCGTCGGTTGAGCATGAGATCCATTCCCGTGAATTCGGTGAGGATCGCGGCTGTCCGGTGGGGAGCCCACGGCAGTCCGTCGACGGACCGACGCGTCCCCGCATCCCCTGGCCGGCGCAACCCCAGGTCCTCGATGGTCACGACACGGCCGAGTCGCTCGGTGAACAGGGACGCCAGCACCTCGGGCACGGGATCGCGCGGAGTCTCTCCGCCGTCGATCCAGCGCCGCACTCGCGAGGTGTCCGTGGCCAGCTGAGGATGGCCGTGGGCGGCCGCCTGCCGGTTCACCAGCCTGGCGAGTTCGCCCTTGGACCATCCGGCGAGCCGGAACATGTCCGCGAGACGGGTGTTGGGTCGTCCGGTCACGTCAAGCCCCCAGGATCTCGGCTGAGTTGACAGTAGCCGCCGCGCAACGGCGTCACGCTCATTCGCCAGGGTTCGCCAGGGCTCGCCAGATGGTGTGCCACCCGCGCGAGGGAGTGATGTAGACACGCGCGACCCCGGCCCGGGTGACCGCCCGCACTTCCCCAGGGTGCGGCGGCCGCCCGGCCCGGGGCGGCGTGAACCGTACGGCGTCTTCCTCTGCCGCCAACTCGCCCGGCACACGAAGGGACCATGCCTGCCTATGTACCCTGCACCCTCCCCCGTGGCCACCCGGGCCCGCCCGCGGCCGGGCGGCCAGCCCGGCGGCGCGCCGGGCTCGTCCGTGGACCACCTCGCGCGCCGTGCTCGCCGCTTCGGGCCACCTCCGCCCGGGGGCGCGCGCCTCGACTTCTCGGGTGCGCGGGGAGCCCGGCTGCGCGCGGCCCTGTCGGCCGTGCGAGAGATCTGCCCGGAGTTCAGCCCCGCGCAGATGCTGCGGGACGCCAGCGACCGCGTGGTGTTGTTCGGGACGACCGGCCGGCGCGCGGCCGTGGCGACGTGCGTGCTGGATCCGTCGTCGCCGCGGGCCGAGCGGCTGCGGCGCGAGATAGCGGCGTACCGCGGGTTCGTGCGCCACCGGCCGCTGGTCCGGGTGCCGGGCCTGATCGCGGCCGACGCGCACAGCTGCACGCTGGTGGTGGACTTCGTGCCGGGCCGCGCGGCGGGCGCGCGGCGGCATCCGGCGGCGCCGCCGTCCGCCGCGGACGTGCGGGCGGTGCTGTCCGCGGTGCGGCGGGTGAACGACTGGCGGCCGCCGCCGGGCATGTTTCCGCAGGCGCCGAGCTATCGGGCGCAGCTGTCGCGCTACCACGCGCTGGGGCTGCTGACCGACCGGGACGTGAGCGATCTGCGCGCCCTGCTGCACGGGCTGTGCGGCCGGGGCCGGCAGGAGCTGCCGCGGCAGTTCTGCCACGGCGGCTCGCCGCTGACCAGTGTGATGATCTCGCCCGTGGGGCCGGTGGTCATCGGCTGGGAGGCGGCCGGCTGGTACCTGCCGGGGTACGACCTGGCGACGCTGTGGACGGTCCTGGGAGACGCGCCGCTGAGCCGGCGTCAGATCAGCCAGGCCGCGCAGGCCGAGGGCCCGGCCGGGCGGGACGCGTTCCTGGTGAACCTGATGCTGGTGCTGACGCGGGAGATCCGCGTCTGCGAGGCGGCGGTGCGCAGCGCGATGCGCTCGCCCGGGGTGCTGCCGCCCAGCGCGAACGCCCCGGCGGGGGCGCTGGCGTACGGCGAGGAGAAGCGGCTGCTGCTGCGCCGGCTGCAGGAGGACTGCGCGCTGGCGCGGCGGGCGGTGAGGGCCGCCGTGGGCACGCGGTGAGGCGCGCGCCGCGCGGCGGCCGGGGACGGGCGTTGCGCGGTCAGCGCTGGAACATCTCCGCGGGCAGCGGCTTGAGGAGCTGGTACAGCTCCTCGCTGATGGGGCGGTCCCAGCTGGCGATGGTGACCAGCACGCCGTCGCTGCGGTCGAACTGCACGCAGGAGACGCGGCCTTCGGTGCAGGTGATCCTGCGCACGATCAGCAGGTTGCCGTCGTGCATGACGGGGATCTCCTCGCTGCCGGTGGCCCGGACCTCCTCGTCGTTGTCGAGGGCGGCGAGCAGCTGGTGCACCTCGAAGGGCACGTCGCCCTCGGCGACCTCGCGGGCGGGAGAGCCCTCGGGGAGGTTGCCGATGACCATCGCGGGGCCACGGCCGCCGAACAGGTCGTATCTGAGGACCACACCCTGGCAGCTGCCGTCGGGGGCGGGCAGCAGCCCTGCGCCGAGAACTCCCGGCCAGTCCCCCGGGTCCATGGCCAGGACGTCGAAGTCCGGCCCAGCGGGCGAAGCGGCGCTGCGGCGGCGGAGAAAGGACATGCCGCCATGGTACGTGGGGCGCGCGCGGCCGAGGCCGGGGCTCAGGCCCCCTCGCCGTCGCGCGGGGCGGCGACCTGACGGTAGAGCTCGACGGCCTCCCCCGCGCGGCCGAGCCGCTCCAGGCAGTGGGCCTCGTCGTTGCGGCTGACCAGCGAGTCCGGGTGACCGGCGCCCAGCACGCGCTCGCGGGCCTGGCGCACCTGCCGGTACTCGGCCAGGGCCTGGTCCCAGCGGCCGAGCCAGCCGAGGGCCACCGCGATCTCGCGGCGGCTGACGAGGGTGTCGGGGTGGTCGGGCCCCAGGATCCGGGCGCGGGCGGTCCACACGTGGCGGGCCTCGGCCAGCGCCTGGTCCCAGTGGCCCAGGCGGCCGAGGCTGATGCCCAGGCCGTGGCGGGCGCGCAGCGTCTCCGGGTGGTTGCGGCCCTGGCCGCGGGTGCGGGCGGCGACCAGCTCGCGGTAGAGCTCGAGGGCCTCGGCCCGGCGGCCGAGGCGCCCGAGGCTGATGCCGATCTCGTACCGGGCGTCGAGGGTGGCGGGGTGGTCGGGACCCAGCACGCCGGCGCGGGCCTCGGCGACCCGCTGGTACGCGGAGAGGGCCTCGTCCCAGCGGCCGAGCCGCCCGAGGGCGTACGCCGTCTCGTAGTGGCTGTCGAGGGTGTCGGGGTGGCCGGCGCCCAGCGCCCGCTCGCGCTCGGCGGCGACGGCGCGGTGGACCTCGTACGCCTCCGTCCAGCGGCCGAGGCGGCCGAGGCTGCGTCCGGCGCTGTGGCGGCTGGCGAGCACGGCGAGGTACTCCGGGGCGGGGCCGCGCCGCTCGGCCGGGAGCTGCGCCACGGCGGTGGCGACCATGCCGGTCCACCGGCCGGTCAGGCCCGCCGAGCGGTCGGGGGGCGGCAGCCGCAGGGACCAGGAGCCGCTGGCGCGGGAGCCTGCCCGCATGCCGCGGGTCCACTCCGGGAGCCGTTCGGGCGTCCGGGGCGGGGGGACCCGGCCGCCGTCCGGCTGGGCGGGCGCGGGGGCCGCGGCCCCTCCCGTGCCGGGGGCCGCGCCGGTGCCGGAGGCGACCAGGCCGCGGGCGAGGGTGGCGGCGTCGTCGGGGCGGTCGTCGGGGTCCTTGGCGAGCAGCGCGAGGATGAGCCGCTCCAGCGCCTCGGGGATCTCGGGCCGCCGGGCGCGGGGCGGCTCGGGCGGGGTGTCGCGGTGCCCGACGAGGATGGCGTAGGGGTCCTGGAGGTCGAACGGCGGCGCCCCGGTGGCGATCTCGTAGAGCACGCAGCCGAAGGAGTACAGGTCGCTGCGGTGGTCCACGGCGGTGCCGGCGATCTGCTCGGGCGACATGTAGTGCGGGGTGCCCATGGCCATGCCGACGGACGTCAGCTTGGTGCTGAGCCCGATGTCGTGGGCGAGCCGGGCGATGCCGAAGTCGCAGATCTTCACCGTGCCGTCGGTCAGGCGCATGATGTTGGCCGGTTTCAGGTCGCGGTGGACGATGCCGCGCTCGTGGGTGTATGCGAGGGCGGCGGCGACCTGGTCGGCGATGTCGGCGATCTCGGGCACGGTCAGAGGTACGGAGCGGCGGTCGCTGAGCAGCTCGCTGAGGTTGCGGCCCTCCAGCAGCTCCATCACCAGGTAGTGAACGCCCTCGTGTTCGCCGAAGTCGTGGACGACGGTGACGCCGCGGTGCTGGAGCCCGGCGGCGACGCGGGCCTCGCGGCGGAAGCGCTCGCGCAGCACCCGCAGGAACGACTCCTCGTGCCGCGAGCCCAGCGGCTTGAGGCACTTGACGGCCACGCTGCGGCCGAGCGCCTCGTCGCGGGCACGCCAGACCTCGCCCATGCCGCCGCGCCCGATCAGGTCGAGCAGCTGGTAGCGGCCGTGGATCAGCGTCCCCTGCGCCATCGGTCGTCTCTCGCCCCCGTCATCGGCCCGTTTCCTTCGATACGCGTCTCCCCAGTATGGCTTCCTGGCCGGGGCGTTCTCATTCCCCTTACGGGAATTCCGGATACGGCGCCTCGCCCGCGGGCGCGCGCCCGCGGGCGGGGCGGGGGTGGGAGGCGGCTACCGGCGGGGGCGCCAGGCGGCCTCGCGCAGCAGGCGCAGGCCGTTGAGGCCGACGATGACGGTGGAGCCCTCGTGCCCGGCGACGCCGAGGGGCAGGGGCAGGTGCCCGGCGAGGTCCCAGGTGACGAGGACGGCGATGAAGACGCCGGCGATGACGAGGTTCTGCGTCACCAGGCGGCGGGCGCGGCGCGAGAGCGCGATGACGGCGGGGATGGTGGCGAGTTCGTCGCGGACGACGACGGCGTCGGCGGTCTCCAGGGCGAGGTCGGAGCCGGCCAGCCCCATGGCGACGCCGGTGTGGGCGGCGGCCAGCGCGGGGGCGTCGTTGACGCCGTCCCCGACGACCATCACGTGCCGGCCTTCCTCGCGCAGCCGGGTCACCGCCTGGACCTTCTCCTCGGGCAGCAGCCCGGCGCGGACGTCGTCGATGCCGACCTCGGTGGCGAGCCGGGCGGCCGAGCGGGCGTTGTCGCCGGTGATCAGGACGGGCCGGGTGCCGGTCAGGCCGGTCAGGGCGGTGACGGTGGCGGCGGCGTCGGGCCGGGAGGCGTCGGCGACGCCGAGGACGCCGGCGGGTTCGCCGTCGCGGGTGACGAGGACGGCGGTGCGCCCCTCCTCCTGGAGCGCGGCGGCGGCCCGCTGGGCCGGGGAGCCCGGGGAGGTGCCGGCGAGCAGCCGGGCCGGGTTGCCGACGGCGATGCGTTCGCCGTCGACCGTGGCGGTCACGCCGACGCCGGGGGTGGAGGCGAAGTCCGCGGCGGCCGGGAGCGGTTCGAGGCCGCGGCCGCCGGCGGCGCGGGTCACGGCGCGGCCCAGGGGGTGCTCGCTGGCGTGCTCGGCGGCGGCCGCGAGCCGCAGCAGGGCGTCCTCGTCCAGTCCGGTGCCGGGCAGCGGCCGGAGGTCGGTGACGCGGGGCTCGCCCTCGGTGAGGGTGCCGGTCTTGTCGAGCGCGACCGCGTCGACCTGTCCCAGGCGTTCCATGACCACGGCGGACTTCACCAGCACGCCGTGCCGCCCGGCGTTGGCGATGGCGGACAGCAGCGGCGGCATGGTGGCCAGCACCACGGCGCAGGGCGAGGCGACGATCATGAAGGTCATGGCGCGCAGCAGCGTCTCTTGCAGCTCGCCGCCGAGGGCCAGCGGCACCAGGAAGAGCGCGAGGGTGGCCGCGACCATGCCGATCGAGTAGCGCTGCTCGACCTTCTCGATGAACAGCTGGGTGGGGGCCTTGGTCTCCGAGGCCTCCCGGACCATGGCGACGATGCGGGCGATGACGGAGTCCTCGGGGTCGCGCTCGACGCGCACGGTGAGGGTGCCCGTGCCGTTGAGCGTGCCGGCGAAGACCTCGTCGCCGGGCTCCTTGTCCACCGGCAGTGGCTCGCCGGTGATGGTGGCCTGGTCGACCTCGCTCGCACCGGTCAGCACCCGACCGTCGGCGCCGACGCGCTCGCCGGGCCGGATGCGGATGACCTCGCCCACCCGCAGCTCGGCGGTGGGCACCGTCTCCTCGGTGCCGTCCTCGGCGAGGCGGGAGGCGGTGGCGGGGGCGAGTGCCAGCAGGCCGCGTACGGAGTCGGCGGTGCGGGCGGTGGCGATGGCCTCCAGCGCGCCGGAGGTGGCGAAGATGACGATCAGCAGGGCGCCGTCGAGCACCTGCCCGATCCCGGCCGCGCCGAGGGCGGCGACGACCATCAGCAGGTCGACGTCCAGGGTCTTGTCCTTCAGCGCCTTGCATCCCGCCCAGCCGGGGTCCCAGCCGCCGGTGGCGTAGGTCAGGGCGTAGAGAGGGCCCCACAGCCAGGGGCTGGCGCCGAGCAGGTGCAGCGGCAGGGCGGCGAGGAACAGCAGCAGCGCGGCGGCGGCCCAGCGCGCCTCGGGCACGTCGGCCATCCGGGTGCGGTGGTGGCGGGGCGCGGCCTCGCGGGCGCCCGGCGGCGCGGCGGGGCCGGGTGGGGCGAGCGTCGCGGGGGGTGCGGACGGCGAGGGCATGGGGACGTTCCTCCGAGGGGTCGGTGGGTGACTCGGCCACCTACAGGAATAGATGAACAATCCTTCATTAGATCATGCGTCCGGTATGCTCGCCGCATGGGCCATGGAACCGTCACCCCCGCCGGCCGGACGGTTCCGCGCACCCGCCTCGACCCGGGCGACGCGGCGAAGGTCGCCGCCACGCTGCAGGCCCTGGCCACGCCCTCCCGGCTGCTGATCCTGGCCCGGCTGCGCGAGGGCCCGCTGCCCGCCACCGAGCTGGCCGCCGAGGTCGGCATGGAGCAGTCGGCCTGCTCCCACCAGCTCCGGCTGCTGCGCAACCTCGGCCTCGTCGTCGGCGAACGCAAGGGCCGCTCGGTGGTCTACTCGCTGTACGACAACCACGTCGCCGAGCTCCTCGACCAGGCGCTGTACCACGTGGAGCACCTGCGCCTGGGACTGACGGACGCGGCCGGTTAGGCCCCGTCCGGGCGGTCTTGCCGGTTGCGGGCCGCCTCCAGGCGGCGCCCCTCGATGGCGGGATCGGGGCGAAGCGGCCGAACCGCCCAGGGTGGCACCGGATCGGCACCCCGGCGATCGCCGTGACCGCGGGCACCAGGGTCAGCCGCACCACGAAGGCGCCCAGCAGAACCCCCACGGCGAAGCCGAAGCCGGTCGCCTTCATCCCAGCCGGGTCCGCAGCGCGTGGCGGTCCGCACGCCGTGTCTCCGGCACCCAGAACGACAGCCGGGTCCAGCGGCCGCCCCAGGTCCCGGCCGACCGCACCGGCCTCCGGCCTGGGCCGGCCGTCGTCCAGCACCGCGGCACCGAGCGGCGTCAGCGCGAGAAACGCCTGGCGGCCCCGCCGCACCGACCGCAGCAGGTCGCGGCGCGTCATCCGGGCCGGGGCGGTGCGCGCGTCGCATGCCCGCCGACACCCAGCCGGTCCCCGGTTCCGCGACGACGCTGCCCGTCGACACCGCCAGTCCCCGGCCGAGCACGTGGTCGCCGAGCAGGGCGAGCAGGAAGGTCCGGGGCCGCACGGGCTGGGCGCTGTCTTCCCGGTCCGGAGTGTGTGACTCCGGGCCACGGGTAGGGGCGGGTCGGGGCCCTGGCGTTCACGCCGACGCCCGCCACGACTTTCACTCGCCGCCGTTGACAGGCCGTCAGCGATCGCGCGAAGACCGTTCCGTCGTCGGGGAAAGTTGGCTAGCTTCACGCACTGGCACGACTGCCCCTTCGAGGAGAGTGACGCTGCCATGCGCCATCCCGGGAATCGCCGCCACGGAACCCTCGCGGTCCTGGCCGCCTGCGGCCTGATAGGTGCCGCCGCGCTGCCGAGTGCCGACACCTCGGCGGACCCTCGGGACGCCTCTCGGGACGCCTCTCAGGGCGCCGCCTTCGACGTGCTGGTGTTCTCGAAGACGGCCGGCTTCCGGCACGACTCCATCGACGAGGGCGTCGCCGCCCTCACCCGGCTCGGCGCCGGCAACGGCTTCACCGTCACCGCCACCGAGGACGCCGCCGCCTTCACCACCGACAACCTCGTCCCCTACGAGGCCGTCGTCTTCCTCTCCACCACCGGCGACGTCCTGAACGACCCCCAGCAGGCGGCGTTCGAGGACCACATCGCCGCCGGCGGCGGCTACGCCGGGATCCACGCCGCCTCCGACACCGAGTACGACTGGCCCTGGTACGGCCGCCTCGTCGGCGCCTACTTCGACTCCCACCCCGCCATCCAGCAGGCCACCATCGACGTCGAGGACCACGCCCACGACGCCACCGCCCACCTGGACCCGGCCTGGACCCGCACCGACGAGTGGTACAACTACCGCACCAACCCCCGCCCCGACACCCACGTCCTGGCCTCGCTGGACGAGTCCAGCTACAGCGGCGGCACCATGAACGGCGACCACCCCATCGCCTGGTGCCACCCCTACGACGGCGGCCGCGCCTTCTACACCGGCGGCGGCCACACCGCCGAGTCCTACGCCGAACCCGACTTCCTGCGCCACCTCCTCGGCGGCATCCGCTACGCCGCCGGCACGACCCAGGCCGACTGCCGGGCCGAGACCGGCTACACGCCGCTGTTCGGCGGGACCTCCACCGACGGCTGGTCGCAGGCCGGGCCCGGCTCGTTCAAGCTCCGCGACGACGGCACCCTCACCTCCCGGGGCGGCATGGGCCTGCTGTGGTACGAGGCCGACTCCTTCGAGTCCTACTCGCTCAAGCTGGACTGGCGGCTGAAGGGCGACGACAACTCCGGCGTGTTCGTGGGCTTCCCCGCCTCGGACGACCCCTGGTCGGCGGTGGACAACGGCTACGAGATCCAGATCGACGCCACCGACGCCGACGACCGCACCACCGGCTCCGTCTACGGATTCCAGGCGCCCGACCTGGCCGCCCGCGACGCCGCGCTCAACCCGCCCGGCGCGTGGAACACCTTCGAGATCCGTGTCGAGGGCGAGCGCCTGCGCGTCTTCCTCAACGGCACCCTGGTCAACGACTTCACCAACACCGACCCCGCCCGCAGCCTGGCCGACGGGCACATCGGCCTGCAGAACCACGGCCAGGGCGACACGGTCTCCTTCCGCGACATCCGCATCAGCGAGCTGTAGAGCGCTCCGGGGGGTTCACCCGGGCGGGTCACCACCGCGGGCCGGACCGCGCCGGCAGGCCGAGGATCGTGGTGTCGGTCGACGTGGGCGGCGAGGCGGCGAGGGGCGGTGGTGGTGCCGTGGACCTGGAGTCGGTCGCCGAGGAGCTGTACGGGCTGCGGCCGGAGGAGTTCACCGCCGCCCGTGACCAGCACGTCCGGGCGGCGCGAGGGGAGGGGGACCGGCGCCTGGCCGCCCGCATCGCCGCGCTGCGGCGGCCGACGCTGGCGGCGTGGGCGGGCAACCTGCTCGCCCGGACCGGGGAGGCGGAGCGGCTGCTCGACCTGGGCCGGGGCCTGAGGCAGGCCCAGCGCGAGCTGGACGGCGCCCAGCTGCGCCGGCTGCTGGGCCAGCAGGCCCGGCTGGTGGGCGCCCTGGCCGGTCAGGCCGCCCGGCTGGCCGCCGAGGCCGGGCACCCCATCGGCGACGAGGCGCGGCGCGAGGTCGAGCAGACGCTGCTGGCCGTGCTCGCCGACGAGAACGCCGCACGGGAATGGGCCGCCGGCCGCCTGCCCCAGCCGCTCAAGCCCTCGTCCGACCTCAGCGGCCTGGCCGCGGGCCGCGACCGCGCCGGAGGCGGAGGCCGGGGCGGGGGCGGGGGCGCGGCGGTGGCGGACCTGGACCAGGCCCGCCGGCGCCGGCAGCGGCGGGAGCGCGAGCGGGAGCTGGAGCGGGCCCGCCGGACGGCGGAGGACGCCGACGCCGGGCGGCGCAAGCACGCCGACCAGCACGTCCGGGCCCGCGACCGCCTGCGGCGGGCGCAGCAGCGGGTCGCCGAACTGGCCCGGCAGCTGGAGGAGGCGAAGCGCGAGGAGCGTGAGGCCCGGAACGCGTCGCGGGAGACGGAACGGGCCGCCGACGCCGCGCAGCGCCGGGCCGAGAAGGCCGCGGCCGACGTGGAGCGCCTGGAACGCCGCGATGAGGAGGAAGAGGAAGGGGAAGGGGAAGGGGAACAGCGGCGGGACGAGCCGTAGGCAGGAGGGCCGGGTCGGCGTGCCCCTGGCGCGCTACCCCTCCACGGTGGGGCGGATGCTTCCGGCGGCGGCGAGGGCGCGGTGCAGGGCGAGTTCGGCGGTGGCGGCCTCGGCGAGGACGATGCCCGTGCAGCCGCGCTGGTCGTGAAGGTGCTCGACGGGGTCGCCGGGCTCGGCGGTCGGGTACCACTCGGGGCCGCCGGGGAAGACGTGGAGGGTGTCGAGCCCGCGCCAGCCGGTGAGGGTGCCGGTCCGGGAGGGGTGGACGAGGACGAAGCCGGTGGCGGGCCCGGCGTCGAGGGAGGCGTCGAGCAGCGCGGGGCGGTGGCCGAGCGTCGCGTCGACGAGGGCGGCGTAGACGTTGGTGGCCAGGCGCCGGCACAGCGCCTCGCCCACCAGCGCGCCGCCGATGCGGCGGTTGATCTCCACCAGCTCCGGCCCGTCGGCGGTGTGGACGAACTCCACGTGGGCGAAGCCGGCGTCGTGGCCCACGGCCGCCAGCAGCGCGCCGGCCCACTCCTCGATCCGCGCCAGCTCCTGCCGCGGCAGGGCGACGGGGAAGGCCGCGGCCTCCTCCCGCACGGCGGGCTCGGGCGACATCTGGCGGCTGAGCACGCCGAGCAGGCGGGTGCGCCCGTCCCAGCTCAGGGTCTCGGCGGAGTAGACGGGCCCCGCCGCGAACGGCTCGGCCAGCAGCCTCCCCCTCAGCGGCGTACGGGAGGCCGCCCGCAGCGCGGCGCGCAGCGCCTCCTCGTCGCGCACCAGCCACACGCCGCGCGAGGAGGTGCCGGCGGTGTCCTTCAGCACGGCGGGCAGCCCCACCGCCCCCAGGACCGCGTCGGCCGCCGCCGGGTCGCCGGGATCGACGAGCCGGGCGGCGAGGCGGCTCAGGCCGCGGGCGTGGAGGAGGTTGCGGACGTGGGCCTTGTCGCGGATCAGGCGCACGGCGGCCGGGTCGGGCCCGGGGAGGCCGAGCTTGGCGGCGAGGTCGGCGCCGGGGACGCTGAAGGTGTCGGTGGAGTTGATCAGCCCGGCCAGGTCCGTTACGCCGCTCAGCGCGGCGGCGCAGGCGTCGGCGTCCAGCGTGTCGACGTCGACGACGTCCAGCGCGCCGTCCGGCAGCCGGCCGAGCTCGTGGCGGTAGACGGCGCGGTCCCGGGTCAGCAGGCACAGGCGGTGCCCGGCGTCCCGGGACGCCTCGACCAGCCGTCCGAGGCCGAAGGTCAGCAGCTCCAGGGCGGCGATGGTCATGCCACGGTCTCCTCTGTCTCCTCGTGGCCCTCTGTCTCCTTGTGGTCCGCTGTCTCCTCGTGCGGCTCGCGCTGCTCGTGGGGACGGCGGCGCCACTCCATGACCGACCAGGGCGGGGCCAGGTCGGCCAGCGCGGTGATCTGGTGCGGCTTGAGGGTGCGCGGCTCGGGCGCCTCGCGGTGGCGGGCGAAGGCCGCCTCGGCGTAGCGGTGGCCGGTGTCGGCGCCGAGGACCAGGTACGTCTGCTCGGGGTGGCGCGCCGCCTCCCAGCAGGCGGCGAGGTACGCCGCGCCGGTGGACAGGCCGGCGAAGACGGCGTGGTCGCGCAGCAGTCCGACCGCGCCGGCCATGGCGTGCCGGAAGTCCAGCCAGTGCAGGGTGTCGTAGAGGTCGTGGCGCACGTTGCCGAAGGGGATCGCGCTGCCGATGCCGGCGATGATCGCCTCCGGGTCGGTGAAGTGCTCGCTGCCGAAGGTGACGCTGCCGAACGGCTGGAGCCCGACGAGGCGGACGCGGCGCCCGCGGCGGCGCAACGGCACGACCAGGCCGCCGGTGGAGGCGCCGGTGCCGACGGCGCCGACCACGGTCAGCTCGCGGCCCGGCAGCGCGGCGGCGACGAGGTCGGCGAACTCGCGGTACCCGGCGTAGTGGACGGCGTCGTGGTACTGGCGCATCCAGTGCATCCCGGGCCGGTGCGCGAGGAGTTGGCGTACGCGGCGCACGCGGCGTTCCTGGTCCAGGCGCAGGTCCCGCGAGGGCGGCATCTGGTCCACGGTGGCGCCCAGGATCTCGAGCTGCACGCGGAGGGTGGCGTCCACGGTGGTGGAGGCGACGATGTGGCAGCGCAGGCCGTAGCGGTGGCAGGCCATGGCGAGGGCGAGGGCGTAGATGCCGCTGGAGCTGTCGATCAGGGTCTGCCCGGGGGTGACGGTGCCGCGCCGCAGCAGGGTGCGGACGGCGCCGAGCGCGGCGTAGACCTTCAGGGTCTCGAAGCGGGCCAGGACGGTGCCCGGCGCGAGCCGGACGAGGTCGGGGGCCTTGACGGCGTCGGTGATGTGCTCGTGGACGGTGGCGGTGGGCGTGGTCACGGGGGTGGTCACGGGGGTGGTCACCCCTTGGTGGCGGTGACGACGAGACGTCCCGCGTGCTGATCGTAGGGCCTGGCGTCGAAGCCGCCGTGGCAGGCGACGTCGGTGAAGCCCGCCTCCTCGACCATGGCGGCCAGCTCGGCCCCGCTGTAGAGCCAGCTGGTGATCGACGCCTCGCTCGCCCTTCCGTCGCGCACCAGCGTCCAGTCGGTGCGCAGCCGTCGCCAGCCGTCGAGGATGGTGTCGCGCTGCACGACGTAGGCGCCGTCGCCGAGCTCGACGACCTGGGGGCGGCCGATCCAGCCCGCCAGCACCTCCTTGCCCATGAGGTCGACGAGCAGCCGCCCGCCGGGGACGAGCGAGGCGTGGGCGTTGCGCAGCACGCGCGCGTTGTCCCGGGGGTCCTCGAAGTAGCCGAACGACGTGTAGACATTGAGCACGACGTCGAAGGACTCGGGTTCGGTGAACGCCAGCATGTCGGCCGCCGCCAGGCGCGCCCTGACCCCGGCCTCGGCGCAGGCGGCCTCGGCGCGCTTCAGCATCAGCGGGCTCAGGTCAACGCCGGTGACGCGGTATCCGCGGCGCGCCAGCGGCACCACGAACAGCCCCGGACCACAGCACAGGTCCAGCACCCGGGCGTTCTCGGGAAAGTCCAGCAAGGGGGCCTCGGCGACCAGGCGGGCCGCCTCCTCGGCTCTCCGGGCCGAAAACATCACGCCGGAGAAGTCCGACCATAAAGCCTCGTCCTCAAACCAGTGCATTCGCGGGCACCTCGGTTCCGTTCCGTTTCGGCTTCCGGTGGCGAGGGTGAAGCGGCTTCTTTGCCGCCCGGAACCGTAGTTCAGGACGATTCCGGTGGCAAGGGGTCCCACGAAGTCGCATTACCCGGGAACTCCCCTGTTCCGCCGGCCGACTAATAGCAGGGGGTTTTTCGTGTGCGTTACTCATGGGCTCTGCCTGCGTTCGTGCCGTTGTGGAGTTGGGCGAGCAGTGTCCGCCGGGCCCGGTTCACCCGGGAGCGTACGGTCCCGACCGGGCAGCCCGCGACGGCCGCGGCCTGGACGTAGGGCAGGCCGAGGAACTGGGTCAGCCAGAACGCCTGCCGCCGCTCCGCGGGCAGCGCCGCCAGCAGCTCGGCGAGCGCCACGCCCTCCTCGAAACCCGGCAGGTCCCGGGGCTGCGCTGCCTCCGCCATGGCCTGCCACGCCTCGGTGAGGACGAGGGACGGCCGTGACCTGTCGTGCCGGACGCGGTCGGCGACCACGCGGCGGGCGATCGCGAACAGCCAGGTGCGGGCGGAGGACCGGCCCTGGAACCGGGGCAGGCTGCGCAGTGCGCGCAGGAAGGTCTCCTGGGCCAGGTCGTCCGCGGCCTGCGGGTCGCTGGTCAGGTGGGTGACGTACCGGCGGACGTCGGGGTGGGTGGCGCTGACGAAGCGGTGCAGCGCGCGCTGGTCGCCCGTGCGGGCGGCCAGCGCCCAGCCGGTCACCACGGCGTCGTTCCGGTCGGGCCGGTCGGGCCGGTCGGGCCGGTCGGGCCGGTCGGGCCGGTCGGGTCGTAAACGGGAAGCATGGCGTGGCAGGGTGAAATCCACAGCAGAAGGTCCTTCGCGTGGGGATGACGATCCCGGTCACGTGGCCGGGATCCGGTGGCGCCGTGCTGTCAGGCGACAGCCGGCGTCACCGGTGGCCCTCGCGAAGGAACGGCCCGGACGAGCAGCAGACGGCGCGGCGCGCGGCGGGATTCCGTGGCGCGCCAGGTCGGCGTGACCGGGGTGAGGGACGCGCCCGCCCGCGGCACGCGCAGGACCGGCGCCAGCACGCGCCGGGCGGCTGCCCGCAGCAGCCGGAAGACGGCGCGCTCGCCGCCTCCCAGCCACACCGCGCTGAGCAGCGCCGCCACCGCGTGGGCCGCGACCATGGCCCAGCCGCCCCCGTGGGGGCCGGACGCGTGCTGCGGCATCTCCGCCACGATCGCGTGGTGCGGCACCGCGTGCCCGTGGACCTGGACGGCGACCTGGACGGGGACGGGAGAGGGAGCCGTGGCCGGCGGCGTATCGCCGGCCTGCTGGGACAGCGCGAAGACGGTGTGGAGCAGCCCCTGAACGGCCACGGCCGCGCCGACGACGGCGACCGGGCTCCGCTCGCGGCCGGCCAGGAGCCACGCCCCGGCCGCGGTCAGGGCGAGAGCCGCGGCCAGGGTGGGCCGTGGCACGGGCATGCCGGATATCGGCGCGTGCCCCAGAGCGGTGACCAGCACGCACAGCGCCGCGAACACGCAGGCGCGCACGGTGCGCACCGGTGCTCCCGCGGCTGTCACGGCCTCATCGTCCCTTCGGTCCCGGGCTCCTCCTGCCCGGCGGCCGTCGCCCGGCCCGATCCCGGGAACTGACTCGGAGAAATCTTCCCAGATCCATTCGCCTCGCACCGGCGCGCGGTGCGGGACCTCCGCCCGGACGGCACTCCCTGGGTCAAACCAGCCGATTTACGCCACGAATCGAGAAGGTGACGGCGTTGCGGAAGCTTTCCTTTTCGGTGCGGCGAACTGGCCGCCGTTCTCAGCGGATACGAAGTGGGATACCGTCTATTGGTCGGGCAGGGGGCTGGGTGCCGCGTCCCACGGAAGGTGTGGTGTCCTGCGATGACAGAATCCATCGAATCCATCGAATCAGCCGAATCCGTCGAATCAGCCACGCCGCCCGCGGGGAGACGGGAAAGCCAAGGACGGTTCGACTGGCCGGGGCTGCGCGTGGACCTGCGTGCGGCGGTGCCCGATGCCAGCATGGGGCTGGCGGTCACCGGGGCCATCTTCGTGTGGCTGTACGTCAGGGTGGAGAACGGCACCTCCGCAACGACGCGGGTGATGCCGATGCTCGCCGACGCCTCCGAGTACTGGATGTACTGGCTGTGCCAGGCGTTCGGCTGGTCGGGGCTGCTGTGGGCGTACATCACCATCGTGTTCGGCCTGCTCAGAAGCGGTGCCCGTCCCGGCTGGGGCCGGCTGACGGCGCGGCGGCTGGAGAAGTTGCACCGCACCACCAGCCTGACCACCATCGGGCTGGTCTTCATGCACGCCTTCACGCTCTTCGCCGAGTTCGTCCGCGACAACCACCGCGGCTCGTCCTCCTGGGGCGGCCGTCTGGCCACCTCGTTCGCCGACGCCTTCGTCCCCGGCTGGTACGACTCCGGTACCGGCCGGATCGCCATCCTGCTCGGCCTGCTGGCGTTCTACCTCTCCCTCCCCCTCGGCCTGGCCTTCTACCTGCGCCAGACCACCGGCTCCCGGATGTGGCGGGCCCTGCACCGCTTCATCATCGTGGTCTACGTCCTCAGCGTCTGGCACACCCTGCTGTACGGCACCAACGTCTGGTACGACGGCAGGTTCCGCACCCTGGTGTGGGCCCTGCAGATGCCGCTCGCCGCCCTGCTCCTCGTCCGTCTGCTGGCGCCCGCCCGCCCCGGCGAACGCCTGCGGCTGCGCGGAGCGGGCCGGGCGTCGCGCCCGCTGCCGCTGACGGCACGTCTGGCCGGCCGGCTCGCGGCCGTGGCCACCATCGCCGGACTGGCGGCCGTCATCGCCACCGGCGCGGACGGCGGGCGCACCCCGGACGGCGCGTCGCCCGGCACCTGGCCCGATCCGTGGGTCGTCTGGGCCGGGCTCCTGGCGCTGACGCTCGTGCTCGTGGCCGTCGTCCACCGCCTGCGCCCCTCCCGGCTCGCCGCCGAACGCGCCAGGGGGCGCAGCGACGCCGACTCGGCCGTGTGACGCGCCCTCACCGCACAGGGCCGGGGCCTCCTGGGGAGTCCCGGGATACGCCTCGTCGGACGGCCGGCCGCTGCCGTGGGGGCGCGGGCGCTCGCCGGGGCGGGTGCCGGACGCCATGACGAGGACGACGCCGAGTCGCTCGTCCTCATGGCCGACCACGCCGGCAACCCGCGTCACCCGCCGCAGTGGGTCGCGCGCAGCGAGGCGTTCGCCTGCCTCAACCCGGCGCCGTTCTTCAGCGAGGAGCTCATCGTCCCCGACGGCGAGACCGCCCGACGCCGCCAGGGCGTCGGCATCGCATGTTCCATACCAGCGATCCGAGTCCGTTGTTGGCCGAGCTGGAAGGCACCCGCCCAGGCCGGCGCTCGCCATTTGGGTCATTGAACCCAACCCGGCCAGCCCGGTTGTTCATGTCAAACAGCCGCTCGCGGCGGCGCGGCCCGAAGGGCACATCAGCCCCCAGCGTCATCTCCCGGTGCGGTACGCTCTCGCGGCCCACGGCCGGCGACGGCGTCCGCGAGGGTCGCAGCCAGGTCTCCGCTGTCTGTAGTGTGCGGAAATGACAAGAAGCGAGCGGCTCGCCGACCAGCTGGACCGGCACTGGCACAAGAACCTGCGGCCGCGGCTGCACGGTCTTGCCGATGAGGAGTACTTCTGGGAGCCGGTGCGCGGCTGCTGGAGCATCCGCCCACGTGGCACGTCGGCCGCACCGGTGTCGGCAGGTTCGGGGGAATGGACGATGGACTACGCGTCCCCAGCCCCGGTGCCGGCGCCGGTGACCACGATTGCCTGGCGGCTGGCGCACATCATCGTCTCCTGCCTGGGCTATCGGGTCGGATGGCACTTCGGCGGCCAGGACGTCGACTACCAGACGTTCGCCTACGCGGGGACCGCTGACGAGGCGCTGAAACAGCTCGATGAGATGTATGGGAGATGGAACACGGGGGTCCGCGAGCTCTCGGACGCTGACCTGGAGAATCCGCCCACGGTGGGTCCCGAGCGGTTTCCCATGGAGGGCATCGTCCTGCACGTCAACAGGGAGCTGATCCATCACGGCGCCGAGATTTCCCTGCTGCGCGACCTCTACCGCTGGCAGGACGGAGCCGTACCGCGCCCAATCTGACTTTCCGGCAACCGGTGATCGGGCTTCGGAAACCTACGTGGACTCCGTGACGCTCCGTGGCTGCGAGCTTCAGTGAAGCTGCGGGCCCGGGACCGATTGCCATGAAGTGTGACCAGCGGAGAGGATCACACCCGTGACAGACGCGGCTTCCCTCCTGCTCCAACGCCTGCACGCGGCCGGCGTGACCGGCGTCGTCGCGGTCGAGCCAGCCGCTGGAGGCCTCGCCGCGACCGCGGGGCTCGCGCGCCGCGGTGACGGCACGTCGGTGTTCGTCAAGGCGTTCGGCGAGCCGCCGTCGGACGACGCCTTCGCCGCGGAGGCCGAAGGGCTCACCGTGCTGCGCGAGGCGGGCGGCGTCGCCACGCCCGAGATCATCCTCGCGGACCGCGACCTGCTCGTGCTGTCCGTGCTGCGGCCCCGGCCGTGCACCGAGGCCTTCTGGGAACAGTTCGCGCATGCGCTCGCCCACCTGCACACCACCACGCGGTACCCCCGATTCGGGTGGCACCGGGACAACTGGCTGGGCCGTCGTCGGCAGATCAACACCTGGGATGACGACGGGTTCGAGTTCTTCGCCCAGCACCGTCTGCTGCGCTGGCTCGGCGAGCGTCGCGTCCAGGAGGCGCTCGACGCCGCGGACCGGGCGGCGCTGGAGCGGCTGTGCGACCGGTTGCCCGAGCTGCTGCCGGTCAGGCCCGCGTGCCTGACGCACGGCGACCTGTGGGCGCTGAACGTCATGGCCGCCCCCGACGCGCGGCCCGCGCTGATCGACCCGGCCGTGTCGTACACCTGGGCCGAGGTCGACCTGGCCCACCTGTGGACGACGGCGCCGCCGCCCGAGGCGCACGTGTTCTTCGAGCTGTACGCCGAGCTGACCGGACTCGACCGCGACTGGCGCGAGCGCATGCCGATCCTCCAGCTACGCCAGCACCTGGCCGTGATCGCCCAGTTCGACCCCGACTGGGGCGCCGCCGACCTCGTGCGCGCCACGCTCGCCCCGTTCCGGCAGCGGCCCTGAGCTCGGCTGAGTCGAAGGCTCATCCCGATAGCAGTTCGCACAGCGCACGTGGTGGCCGCGCCGCGGTGAGAGGCCTCCGCGGGAACCCCGAGCCCAGCGCCGTCTGACGCCGGCCTGTCAGCAGACGGGACCCGCCCGCCCCATGATGACGCTGACGAGCCGGGCGCAGCCGCTCACAGCGAGATGGTGATGTCCGTCCGCTGCCCGGCGGCCAGGGATATCCGGCGGGCGTGGGTTCCGAGGGGGGAGGAGGCGACGGGGGCCGATGTGGTCACCGAGGTCATGCCGCGGCGGCTGATCAGGGTGACGTCCTGGTCGACGGCCGACGTGACGGTCAGGGAGGCGGTGCCTGCGGCGAGGTCCCAGCTGAGGGTGTGGATCCTGATCCGGCCGCGGGCTCGTACGCCGTGGAGGGACCCCTTGGACAGCTCGTCGGGGAGAGCGGGGAGGATTTCGAGCACGCCGGGCCGGGAGTAGACGAGGGCCTCGGCCAGCACGCCGGGGATGGCGTTGGCGGCGTCGGCGTTGTAGATGTCGAGGTCCGGGTTGTGGGAGGTCATCAGCGACGTGAAGAGCATGTTGTTGCCCAGGATCTTCCGCAGGCTGCCGTATACCGTGCCGCCGTCCTTCAGGCGGGCGCCGGCCAGGGCGCGGTGCAGACTGCCGTGGGCGGAGATGTTCTCGTCGCCGCGGAGCTCCAGCGCCCGCAGCGCCGGGGGGACGAGGGCGGGTTCGTCCTCGGGATTGATCTCGTGCAGCGGCCAGGCGCCGTACAGGTGATGGACGTGGCGGTGGTCGTACTGGTCGGCCAGGCTCGGCCAGGACCATTCGGCGAGCGCGTTGTCGTCGTTGATGCGGTAGCCCGGAATCTTCTCCAGCAGTGCGGTCCATCGGGCGACGCCCTCCCCGCTGCCCTGTTCCAGCCCGAGGGCGTTGGCGGCGTCGATGGCCGCCCGCAGGGCGTGCCGGCCGGCCACGATGTCGCCGGTGGCGTTGACCGACAGGTGCACGCCCGTGTTGCCGGGGGCGTTCTCCATGGAGAAGGACGGCACGAAGACCGCTTTGCCGTCCGTGTCGGTGCGGGTGAGGAAGTCCTCGTAGAACAGGGCCAGTTCCATCAGGGCAGGGCCCAGCGTGTCCCGCAGGAAGGTCTCGTCGCCGGTGACCTCGTAGTACTCGAGCAGGGGGTAGAGCAGCCAGTCGGCTCCTCCGGTCCAGCAGTGGCCGGGGAAGCCAGGGTCGAAGTGGAGCATGTGGCCGTACTCGCCGTCGGTGCGGGAAGGGGCGAGGAAGCCGCGGGCTCCGTAGAGGTTCCGCGCGTTGGTGCGCCAGTCGTCGAGCTGGCCCAGGATCAGGTTGAAGTAGCCCTCCATCGACTCGGTTGTGTCGAGGATGTTCCCGCCCGCGACCTGGAGGTTGACGTTGGCGTCGGTGGTGAAGTCATCCGCCCAGGCGCCGGTCCAGGTGCCGGTCCAGATGCCGGTGAGCCGGGGCGGCAGGATGCCGCTGGAGCTGATGAAGAAGTAGCGGCCGGAGTCGTAGAGCCTCTCCAGCAGGGCGAGGTCGATGACGTCGGGGCTGGCGTTCTGACGGGCGATCAGTTCGGTGGTGGAAAGGCCGCGGTCGGCGGGCGCGATGTTCAGGTCGAGGCGGGAGCGGTCGTAGAGCTCGGCGTGAAGGGCGGTGTGCCGCGACAGCAGCGTGGCGTAGTCGGTGCCGAGCTCGGCCAGCTGGGCGTGCAGCGGCTCGGAGTCCCATTCGGTCGCGGACTCGTACCGGCCCAGCCTGGTCAGCAGGATCACCTTGGTCGCCCCCGCCACCACGATCGTGGAGTCGCCGGTGCTGACCGAGGCGTCGGGGCCGGTGGCCACGACCCGGGTGACGCCCTCGTAGCCGAAGGCGCCCTGCCCGGACGGGTAGGTGCCCCGCAGGTTCAGATAGCCGGATCCGCCCGCGAGGGTGGCGCGGGTGGTGAAGCCCAGGCTGGTCGGCAGCCCGTCGAGCGCCGTGTTGACGCTCAGCGTGGTGTCGACCGTGCGGCCGGTGGCGGGGGTCAGCTCGTGGACGAGCACGTTGTCGGCACGGGAGGTGAACGCGCGGCGGGACCAGGTGCCGTACTCGTCGGTCCAGGTGTGGGTGACCTCTCCGGTGCGGAAGTCGGTGATCCGGGCGTAGTCGTTGACGGTGGTCATGCCCGGTGTGCTCAGCCACAGTTCGTAGCCGGGATGGTAGGTCTGCGTCCAGCGCAGCGACCATCCGGCGGCGAAGTCGCTGTTCGCGCCCGCGTAGTCTCCGGCGAGGGCCTTGTCCCGCACGGACTCCAGACGATCCGAGATCACCGGCGGCAGCGTGTCACGGGTGCCGTTGGGCAGCACGAGCCGGTGATGGTTGACGATGACCTTCTCCAGCGTCGGATCGCCGTAGAGGATGCCCCCGTGCTCGCCGTTGCCGGTGACGAAACCGTCGGTCCACGCCGATGCGGCCGCGGTGTCGTGGATGCCCCGGTCGGGGAGCGTGACCTGCGGCGGCACCGCGGCGGCTGCCCTGCCGGCCGGTATTCCGGGCAACGCGGCGGACCCTGCGACGGGCCCTGCGGTCAACGCGGCAGCGGCCAGAAACGCCCTGCGGCTGGGGGGAGGGTCGGACGGAACCATGGCACTGTTTCCCTTGCGTGTCGTGGTGGTGTGGAGAACGCGCTGAGTGGTGGGGAAGGACATTCCATCCAACGTCACCGGTCCTCCCGGTCCGGGGCCGGGCCGGGAGGTCCGGGAGGCGAGCGGTGGGGACCACGTCCCCACCAGGGCGCGGAGCCGCGCCGCGGCGGGCCGAGGGGCCGGAGGTGCGACCGCCGCGCACCGCGGCGCGTCCCACCGCGAGGCGGGGCCGCCACGCGCCGATGCACCTCACCGGCTCGGTGAACGTGCCGACCGGCCCCTGAGCGGCAAGGGCTCGGCGGCGAGTGATCGGTTCCGACACGTGGGCCTCCTGGCCGTCCGCAGCGCGGCGTACGACGCTGCGGCTCCACATCCAGGCCGGGCGGACTGGATGAGTCAGTGCAGGGGGCGAGGCACGAGCGAGCCGCGCTGAGGCGTGCACCGCACCGATACATATGATGTATTAACGGGTACGAGCCGGAACCCTGTCCAGAGGGCGCGGCAAATCTCCTGGAAATTGCAGGTCATCGCATCGCAGGCCGGTGGAACCCGCCACGAGACATCGGATGTTCGCTCGGGTCGCGGACCGTGCCGAAGCGATCCGCACGTCGCTCGGCCTGCCTGCGCCGCGGCGGATGTCGGCACCATGGTGCCCCGTGGCACCGGCTCCGACGCCGGCGCCTTCGAGGCGGCCGGCACCGCCGGCTCGTCCCGTCGGCAGCCGCGGCCGCCTTCAGGTGGCCAAGGCCGCCGAGGAACCCTGGGTCCCCGTCTCGGTCACGCGGCCGAGCCGGGACCCGGGAGCACGTCCACGTCGCCCGCGTGCATCGGGTCGCCGCAGTGGGCGCAGCGCAGGTCGCCGCTGCTGATCTCGCCGCACGCGTGGTGGCGGAAGAGCACGGGCGGGCCGGCGCGGCCCGCCAGCCACCTGTCCCCCCAGCCGACCATGACCATGAGCAGGTCGACGAGCTCGGCGCCCTTCTCCGTCAGGACGTACTCGTACCGCGGTCGCCGGTCGTAGGGCCGGCGTTCGAGTACGCCGCGCTCAACGAGGTGGTTCAGCCGCTCGGTCAGGACCTTGCGCGAGATGCCGAGGTCCGCCTGGATCTGCTCGAACCGGGTGAACCCGGCCCACACGTCCCGCAGGACCAGTGGCGACCAGGGCTCCCCGATGACCTCGAGCGTGCGCGCGATCGAGCACGCCATCTCGCCGAAGTTCGTGCGCTGCATGGCATCAGCCTAGCATTGGGGGTTCCCTTAAGGAACTCAGCCGTGCTAGCGTCCTGGAGTCTCTTAAGGGAACTCCAGGAAGGATCACGGAGATGAACAAGGTCATCAGCGCGCACGCGGTGTCGGTCGACGGTTACATCACCGGTCGCGATCCCGGCGCCGGTCGCGGACTCGGCGACGGAACGATGCTCTTCGACTGGTACTTCGCCGGCGACACGCCCAGCCAGGTGTTCGACGGGTTCGGCCTGAGCGAGCCCAGCGCCCGGCTCTTCGACACCCTCGCCGGACGCGTGGGCGCGGTCGTCGCGGGGCGCAACACCTACGAGGACTCCGACCGCTTCGGCGGCGGCAGCCCTCACCCGGCGGCCCGCCTGATCGTCCTCAGCCATCGGCCGGCACCGGAGATGACCGAGCAGCAGACCCTCGTCACCACCGGCATCGAGGACGCGATCGCCGCGGCCCGCGAGGCCGCCGGCGACAAGGACGTCGGCCTCATGGGCGGCGGCGTCGTGACCGAGGCACTGAAGGCGGGGCTCGTCGACGAGGTGGTCCTCCATCAGGTGCCGGTCCTGCTCGGCGGCGGCCGGCCCTTCTTCCAGGCGCTCCCCCAGCACGTGCGCCTCCGCCTCCTCGAAGCCGTCCCGGCGCCAGGCGTCACCCATCTCCACTACGCGGTCGAGCGATGATCCGCATCGCCATCCAGGCACGGCCCGGCCTGGGCGAGGAGGCGCTCGTCACCCGACACCGCGGCGATGCCCCACCGGACGTCCACCGGCTACGTCGCGCAGCCGGCGGACGGCCCTCGCCGGAAGCCCACCCGCAACCCACCCGCAACCCTCGCCAGGAGGTGACCACGATGCTCGACCCCGACGTTCGCCGCGTGCTCGAGGGCACCTCGATCGCCCACCTCGCCAGCGTCCTGCCCGACGGCGCTCCCCACTCCGTTCCCGTCTGGATCGGCACGGACGGCGACCACGTCGCGATCCTCACCGGCCCGGGCACCCGCAAGGCCCGCAACCTGCGGCGCGACCCGCGGGTCGCGCTCTCCCTGACGCCGGCAGACAACCCGTTCCAGCCGGTCATCATCCGCGGCAGGGTCGTCGAGTGGCTCGCGGGCGACGCCGCCTGGGAGATCATCGACCGGATATCGACGAAGTACACCGGCGGCCCCTACACGCGCGGCGAGGAGCGGGTCGTCGCGCTCATCGAGCCCGATCGGCAGCGCGTGGGCTGAGACGCCGCGTGTGTTCCCGGGGCGCCACGAGCATGCACCTCGTCACGACGTCCGCGCGGGTGTGTGCGGGGACTCCGCGGGCGCGTCGACGCCCTGGCCGCGAACAGCCCTCTTCGCCGGCGCCGTGGCGGCCCGGCGTTCCCCCGACGAGTTCGTCCGGCTCCGGACCCGCGCGCTCCTCAGCGTCCCTCGACGACGAAGGCCCTGATCGCCTCCACGGCGCCGCCGCGCGCCCACTCGGTGAAGGAGGAGGAGAGCATCGGCGTGTTGATGGAGTCGGGGCGGCGGAGGCGTCGCTGGCTCATGCCCTCTTTGATGTGCTGGTGTCCGCCGCGGATGACATCAGTGGTCTCGCCGGCAACCACCACGGTCTTCACGCCGGTGAGATTGGCGATGGTGGCGACGAGCATGCCCAGCGCCCGGCCCGCCTGGCGAACGATCTCCTGGCACACCGCGTTACCTTCCCCTGCCCGGGGGGCGATCTCGTCCAGAGAGACCGGTCGCTGCAGTCCGTAGGCGGCAGCCGAGAGGACGGCTCCTGTCGAGAGATAGGAAATGGCGCAGCCCCGGTGCCCCACCGGGCACATCGGGCCGCCGGGATCCAGGATGTGGTGGCTGAATTCCACGAGGTCACTCTCGGCCATCTGCAGTACGCGGCCATTCAGGCAGAGGGCGTACCCGATGCCGGGACCGATGGCAATCATCGCGAAATTGGGGATTGCGCGGGCCACCCCGAACCAGTTCTGACCGTAGGCGAGCGCGAAGACGTCGTTGCGGACCACACACGGGATGCCCATGGCGTCGCTCAGCATGGACTCCAGAGGAACCTGCCACCAGTCCAGCCAGGGCGCGTCGAACAGCGCGGGCTCCCCCGGATCGTCGACGCCCGAAGGGGTCCCGCCCATGGTGAATCCCGCGGCGACGGGCGGCCTGCTTTCCCGCGCCAGCCGGTCCATCAGGGCCCTGGCCTGCGCGGCGACTCCTTCGGGGGTGCGGGCGCTGAGCGGCTCGGCGTGCTCCGCGACCACCTCGGCCCGCAGATCGGTGATGACTCCGTACATCCAGTCCGAGGTCAGCTTTGCGCCGAAGAAGTGGAAGTCCTTCGCGACGATGTCCAGCGGAAGCGTGGGGCGGCCGTTGATCGGGTCGTAGAGAGTTTCCCGTTCCACGACGAGCCCGGACTGCACGAGGGGCTTCGTCAGGCGGGTCAGGCTGCCGGTCGTCAGCCCCAGGAGGCGGGCGAGCTCGGTCCTTGACCGCGGGCCGGTGACCAGCAGTTCCCTGATGACGGGCCGGGCGGCCCGGGAGACGGAGTCCCACGCCTCGATCGTCGGCCGGCTGCCGCTCTGCTCGGATGCTAGGTGCACAGACGCAGGGTACAAGCACCTCGATTAGCTTCAGTAAAGCCCTCCCTCAAGCAGACGAGGACGGTCAGAGGAACGAAAAGCTCCGGAATTCACCACGCTCTCGCATCGTTGGGCCAGCGCCGCACACGCATGCACGTGTGTCCGGCGCGACGATCGTGCCAGGCAGCGAACAGGCCGCCACCGAGTCCTCCGTCCATCCACTGTCATCCACGGAGTCCTCCGCTGATCATGTCGAGCCGCCAGAAGCGCTGGAGGAAGAGGAGCAGCGCGATGAGCGGGATGATGGACACGGCGGTGCCGGTGATGGCGACGCCGTACAGCGCCGGCTGGCTCGAGCCCTTGGACAGCACGGTGTAGAGGCCAAGATTGATGGGGTACTTGCTCTCGTCGGAGAGCATGATGAACGGGAGCAGGAAGTTGTTCCAGTTGCCCACGAACTGGAGCATGAAGATGGTGACCATGCCGGGCAGCATCATGGGCATGCCGATGGTGGCGAAGATGCGGTACTCGCTGGCGCCGTCGATGCGCGCCGACTCGATGATCGAGGCGGGCACGGAGGCGTCGGCGTAGATGCGGGCCAGATAGATCGCGAAGGGGGAGATGAGGCCCGGCAGGAGCACCGACCAGTAGCTGCCGACCATGTCCAACTCGGACATGATGAGGTATTGCGGAATCGCCAGTGTCATGCCCGGGAGCAGAACGCCCGCGAGGATCACGTAGAAGATCGCGTTGCGGCCCGGGAAGGAGTAGCGGGAGAAGGCGTAGCCGGCGGCGGCGGATATCAGGGTGCACAGCAGTGACCCCACGCCCGCGTAGAGCAGGCTGTTGAGCGCCCACTGGCCGTACTGCCCGTCGTTGAAGGCGAACAGCTCACGCAGGTTGTCCACCAGGCCGGTGCCGGGCTGGAAGGTGAAGGTGGAGAACAGGTCGGACTGCGACTTGGTGGCCGCGATGACGATCCACGCGATCGGGACCAGGCAGTAGAAGGCGCCGATCAGCAGGACGACGGTGGGGATGATCTTGGCACGGTGGTGGGCCTGCCGCGCCGCGGGCCGGTCGCCCCGCGCCGGGACGGTCCTCGTTGTCGGCGTGGTGCCGCGCGTGGTCTGCGCGCTCACTGGAAGCCTCCGAACGCCCGGCGCTGGGCCACCCTCAGCAGCAGCAGCGAGACGAAGAAGGTGCCGATCGCCAGGATGACGGAGCCGGCCGCGGCCAGCGGCAGGTCGTCGCGGACGAAGCCGCTTTCGTAGATGTGCATCAACGGCACCCAGTCCCCGGATATCTCGGTGGTCATCGGCTTCAGCGTGGTGGGCTCGCCGTAGACCTGGAGCGTGCCGACGAGGGAGAACAGGCCCGTCAGCACGAGGGCCGGGACGACGAGGGGAACCTTGATCCGCCAGGCCAGCTGCCATTCGGAGCAGCCGTCGATCCGCGCCGCGTCGTAGACCTCGCCCGGAATCGCGCGCAGGGAGGTGTAGATGATGAGCATGTTGAAGCCCACACCTCCCCACACGGCGATGTTGGCCAGGGACCCGTAGAGGTTCGAGCCCTCCAGGAAGGGAATCGCGTCCCCGCCCGCCTGTTCGGTGAGATAGCTGAACGGGCTAGTGGACGGCAGGTACATGAACCCCCACAGCAGGGAGGCGATGACCCCGGGTACCGCGTACGGGAGGAAGATCGCGGCCCGGGACAGGCGCCGCCCCCTGGCACCCGTGTGGTCGAGCATCAGGGCGAAGCACAGGGCGAGCCCGAGGGTGAGGGGGATGGCGAGCATGCCGTAGGCGGCCAGACGTGAGAATCCGGCCCAGAACTCGCTGTCGGACAGGGTCTCGCGGTAGTTCGCCAGCCCCACGAACACCTCTCGCCGGCTGCCGAACAGGCTCCCCTGCTCGACCCGCATGCCCCGCACACTCAGGTACAGCGCGTAGACCACCGGGATCGCCAGGAAGGCGAGGAAGAAGAGGACCGCGGGGGCGATGAAGACATAGGGGGCCGAGATCCGGCGCCTTCGCCTGACCACGGGGCTCCCCACGGGCCCGCCGGCCCGCTGAGTGACGTGTCCTGCCATGATGACCTTTGTGCTAGAGGGACGGCGTGAGTGATGGGGCGACTTCGTCCCGATCAGGGGGCGGCGACGTCGAATCCCTGGTCTGCCATGTCGCTGGTCACGGCGTCCTGCGTCCGCCGCAGCGCCTCCTCCAGGGACGTGCCCTCGCGCACGGCCGCCTGGAACGCGTCGCCGAACTCGGACTGGGCCACGTTGACGTTGGGACCCCACTGGATGTTGGGCAGAGTGCTGCTCGCCGCGCCGTTCGCGACCTCCCAGTAGTCCTGCTGGTCGCCCACCAGGGGTGGCGGCGGCCGTTCGACGGTCGTCTCCTGGCACTCGACGGAGGCCGGGTACTCGCCCATGGCGAGCTGGAGTTCGCAGGCCTTCTCCGAGGTGTTCATCCAGGTGATGAACTCCACCGCCGCCTCGACCTGGTCGTCGTCGGTGACGGTCAGGGCCGAGCCGCCCTGGAACGCCACCTTGTCCTCGCCGCCCTCCCAGTGCGGCAGCGGTGCGATGGCCCAGTCGCCCGCCTGTGACTCCGCGATGCCATAGATGACGCTCGGCGACCACACGCCCGCGGGCCACGAGAGGATCTCGCCCTTGTTGAGCTTGTTGTTCCACTCGGGGGTCAGCAGCGGTCCGCCCTGTACCAGGTCGCGATCGAGCAGGTCCTGCCAGTAGGCGGCGACATCAAGCGACGCGTCGTCCGCGATGCCGACCGACCACGTGCCGTTGTCCACCTGCCACCACTGACCCCCCGCCTGCTGTGCCATGCCGGCGAACTGGCCGAACTCCGAGGGAGCGAAGGTCGTCAGGTACGTGTCGGGGTCCTCACGCCGCACCTCGGCGGCGACCTCGGCGAACTCCTCCCAGGTGGTGGGCACCTCGACGCCGAGTTCGTCGAAGCGGGCCTTGTTGTACAGCAGCACCTGGGGACCTATGTCGATCGGCACCCCGTACACGTGGCCGTCGAAGCTCGTCAGGTTCCAGGTCCCGGGGTTGAACTCCCCCTCCAGGCCCTGGGCCTGGTCCTCGATCTCGACCAGGGCGCCCGAGACGATCAGGGAGGGGATGGTCTGGTACTCCGCGCAGGCGACGTCCGGGGCGTTTCCGGCACGGCCTGCCGTCAGCAGCTTGGTGGCCGTGTCGGTTCCACCGCCGACGTCCGTGTGCTTGATCCGGATGTCGTCGTGGGTGGCGTTGAACTCCTCGATCTTCGTCGTCTCGCCCCAGCACCAGTACTCGAGCGTGACGACGCCGTCATCGTCGCCGCTGCCGCCACCACCGCCGCAGGCGGCCAGCACGGCCGTCGCGCCCGTGAACGCGCACAGGCGTCCGAGGAAGCGTCTCCTCATGGAGATTCTCCGTCCCGAGAGTGATCCGCGCACAGAGCGAGCCGTCCCCGAACCCTCGCCCGTGATTGACGCGCACAACCTACTCCCGCCAGATGAGCACTGTCCATGACTGAAAGCGCACGAAATTTGCCTTAACTCGGAACAAATCGATCAAAGGATGTGACACGATGGCTTTGAGTCAAAGCGATGCCGCCATGCGTTCGATTCGATCGCGCGTGTCGTCTCACCCGCTCAGGGCACGGAACGAGAATCCGAACTCCGCCGGGGCGGCGGTCAGGTGGTGCTGCGGGAGCGGGGCCGGCCCCAGGGACTGGGTGCCGATGCCGTGCTGGGCGTGGTCGAGGCTGACCCACACGGTGTCGCCGGGGACGAGGTCGACCGTGTGGCCGGCGGCGTCGAGTTGTTCGCTGGTCCAGCGTCGGGCGGTCAGCCAGAAGGGCTGCGGGCCGGCTTCGATGCGCAGCGCGGCGCCGTCCGCGCGGAGTTCGGCCCAGCGCACGTCGGCACGCGCGCCGTTCTCCTGCGGGCGCACGTACGGCGTCTGCAGGGCGTCGACGGTCATGGCGTAGCGGCCCAGGCGGGAGGCGGCACGCGTGTCCGGGTACGCCTCGCCGGGGCCGCCGCCGTACCACAGCACGCGGCCGAACGCGGCGGGCAGTCCCAGGCGCAGCCCGAGACGCGGCAGCGGGCAGGGCCAGTCGCCCTGCGGCCGGACGGCGACCGTCAGCCGGAGCGTGCCGTCCTCGCCGGCGGTCCACCGGTAGACGGCGTTCAGTGCCACGTCCCTGGAATCCGGGGCGACACGGGTGCGGACGGTCAGGGCGTCGTCCGTCACGCGTACCGCGTCCGTCCGGTGCCGCATGTGGTGCAGCCAGATCCGCTCCCATTCCACGCTCACCCCTTGGCCATCGGGATCCCAGTGCATGCCCCGGTCGTTGTCGGTGGGAGCGCGGAAGACGTCCAGGCGTGGGCCCTCGGTCAAGAGCAGGTCGCCGAGGGCGCGGAGCCGGCCGGTGGCGGCGTCGAAGACGGCCGGGCCCAGCGTGATCCGGTCGCTGTCGAGGCGGGGAGTGTGAGTCACGGTCGGGCCCGGATCGGGGACGGGAGCCGGCCGGGGCACGGCGGTCAGCTGGCCCCAGGCGACCTCGTGACCGGCCGCGGCCCAGGCGGTGTCGGTGGCCAGGCAGGCGCGGACGGTCCAGACCGCCTCGCCGGGCTGGGTCCCGGCGGGGGCGGGCGGCAGCGCGACGTCCGCCTGCTCACCGGGGGCCAGCGGTGGGACGGCGAGGTTCCCGGTGGCGACCTCCCGGCCCTCGACCTCGTAGGTCCAGGTGAAGGCGAGGTGCGCGAGGTCGGCGAAGTCGTGCCCGTTGCGGAGGGTCACGATGCCCCGCGTGCCGTCGCCGGTGATGCGGACCGGCTCGATGACCTTCTTGTACTCGATCAGGCCGGGCGAGGGCGTGCGGTCGGGGAAGAGCAGCCCGTCGCAGACGTAGTTGCCGTCGTCGTACTCCTCGCCGAAGTCGCCGCCGTAGCCGAAATAGCGGCGGCCGTCCTCGGTCCGCTTGGCCAGGCCGTGGTCGATCCACTCCCACACGAAGCCGCCCTGGCAGCGCTCGTACGTCTCGAACAGCCGCTGGTAGTCGGCCAGTCCGCCGGGCCCGTTGCCCATCGCGTGGGCGTACTCCACCAGCAGGAACGGCAGGGAGCGGCGGCGGGCATCGGCCGCCGGGTCCTCCAGCGGAGGCTCCTCGCGGCGCCCGATCGCCGCGACCTCGTCGTGCGGGGTGTACATCCGGGAGAAGATGTCGCTGTCGGGATACTCGGCGTCGTGCTCGTACTGCAGCGGCCGGGAGGGGTCGCGCTCGCGCATCCAGGCCGCCATGGCCGACAGGCCGCTGCCGGATCCGCACTCGTTGCCGAGCGACCAGATGACGACGCTGGGGTGGTTCTTGTCGCGTTCGACCATGCGCCGGGCACGGTCGAGCAGGGCGGGCGTCCAGCGGTCGTCGGCGACGGGGTTGCCGCGCCAGCCGGGGAAGAAGCAGAAGCCGTGGGTCTCCAGGTCGCACTCGTCGATGACCCACAGCCCGAGTTCGTCGCACAGGTCGAGGAACGCCGGGTGGGGCGGGTAGTGGCTGGTGCGGACGGCGTTGATGTTGTGCCGCTTCATCAGCACGATGTCCCGCCGCATCGTCTCCAGGTCGAGCGCGCGGCCGGTCTCGGGATGGAACTCGTGCCGGTTGACACCACGGAAGAGGACGCGGCGGCCGTTGACCCTCAGCACGCCGTCCTGGACGGCGACGGTCCGGAACCCGATGCGCAGCGGTATCCGCTCGCCCGCGGTGACCAGCTCACCCGCGTACAGCCGCGGCACCTCCGCCGACCACGGGACCACCGCCATCCGCGTCTCCTCCCCGCAGGGGACGTCGAGGCCCAGTTCGGGCACCATGACGCGGCCGGGCACGTCGCTCTCCACGCGCAGCGTGCCCCGGCCGGTGGTGTGGTCGTATCCGGCGTGCACGAGGAAGTCCGCCGGGGAGCCCTCCGGGCGGTGCAGCAGGGTGACGTCGCGGAAGATGCCCGGCAGCCACCACATGTCCTGGTCCTCCAGGTAACTGCCGGCCGACCACTGGTGGACGCGGACGGCCAGCACGTTGCCGCGTGGCCGCAACAGGTGCCCGACGGCGAACTCGTGCGGCAGGCGGCTGCCCTGGAAGGTGCCCAGCTCGGTGCCGTTGAGCCACACCCGCGCGCAGGAGTCCACCCCGTCGAATCGCAGGACGGTCTCCCCGACCGCGGGCCAGTCCTCCGGCAGGTCGAACTCCCGTCGGTGGTCGCCCGTCGGGTTCTCGTCCGGCGTCCGCGGCGGATCGACGGGGAAGGGGTAGACGCACCCGGTGTAGATCGGGCCGCCGTGCCCCTGGAGCACCCAGTGGCCGGGCACCGTGATCCGGTCCCAGCCGGCGGTGGCGGCCGGGTCGTCCGCGGTGAAGCCCGGGCCGGTGCCCGAGGCGTTCGGCGCGAGCCGGAACGCCCAGGTGCCGTTGAGCGACAGCCGTGGCGCATCGGAGGCGCCCCACCAGGCACGGGGCGCAAGAGTGCCCGGGGCAGGGACCGGGTTCTCGTGGTACGGCAGCGCGAAGCGGGACGCCTCGCCGCCGGGCCAGTCGTGCATGCGTCTCCTCCAGGAGCGGTATGACCCAGGGATCGGTTAGCTTCGATCCAGAGCCTATGCGGACGGACAGCTAGCGTCTAAGCTACGGGAGCGGGTCAATCGGGAGACGCCTGTCACCGAGTTCACTCGGCCGCAGAGCCCACCTTTGGCTTTGTGGTTGTTCATGGTCGCTTCCTTGCGACTTGTAGCGACGCACTCCCGATCGCCGCCCGCTGCGTCGGCCCTGGACGAGGGCCGTTTGACAGGTTCATGCATTTTCTTTCTTTGGGAGCGCTCCCAAGCCAACAACCTTGGTTCCCCCACTTGAGGAGTCGCAGTGAGAACACGACAGAAAGCGCTGGCTGTCCTGCTGCTCGGACTGGCCACCCTGCTCGGCCTGGGCGGCCTCGCCCCCGCCACCCACGCCGAGCCGCCCAGCACCGCCCAGGCGACGGGCCTGACGATCCAGGACGGCCGGCTGGTCGAGAGCAACGGCAACGACTTCGTCATCCGCGGCGTCAGCCACCCCCACGCCTGGTATCCGCAGGAGACGCAGTCCTTCGCCGACATCAAGGCCAAGGGCGCCAACACCGTCCGCGTCGTCCTCAGCAGCGGCCACAGCGGCACAGCCGCCAACACCCCCGAGGACGTGGCGAACGTCGTCAGCACCTGCAAGGAGAACAAGCTGATCTGCGTGCTGGAGGTGCACGACACCACCGGCTACGGCGACCCGGGCGCCGGACAGGCCTCGCTCGACCAGGCGGCCGACTACTGGATCAGCCTCCAGGACGTGCTCGCGGGCGAGGAGAACTACGTCATCGTCAACATCGGCAACGAGCCGTACGGCAACAACAACGCCGCCGCCTGGACCGACGCCACCGTCGGCGCCGTCACCAAGCTGCGCGACGCCGGGTTCCAGCACACGCTGATGGTGGACGCCCCCAACTGGGGCCAGGACCACGAGGGCATCATGCGCAGCACCGCCCAGCAGGTCTACGACGCCGACACCACCGGCAACACGATCTTCTCCGTCCACATGTACGGCGTCTACCAGGACGCGCAGACCATCAACGACTACCTCAACTCCTTCGTTGACGCCGGGCTGCCCCTCGTGGTCGGCGAGTTCGGCCACAACCACTCCGACGGTGACCCCGACGAGGACACCATCATGGCCACCACCACCGAGCTCGGGCTCGGCTACATGGGCTGGTCCTGGTCGGGCAACGGCGGCGGCGTGGAGTACCTGGACATGGTGATCGGCTTCGACCCGAACCAGCTCTCCGAGTGGGGCGAGCGCTTCTTCAACGGCGCCAACGGCATCGCCGAGACCTCCCAGGAAGCGACGATCTACCAGTAATCCAGCACCGCCGAGCCGAGCCTGCCCGTCGGCGAGCAGACGCCGCAGGCCGTCGTCACGGAACCGGCCGCCGCGGCCCGTCAGTCCGGCGGCCGGCCAGCGACGCGAGGCCAGATCCCTCTCGCCCTGAGCACGGCAGACGAAGAGCACCGGGCTGTCCACGCAGGCACGTGATCCGGGCCTGCCGAACGCCATGACCCCGCCCGGGGTGCGTGCGGGTCCCACCACATCGGCGACGTCCTCGGCGCCGGCATGACCGCGCGCCCCGAGCAGACGTCGCGAACTGACCCGATTTCCGCAGACACGACAAGGAGAAACACGACCATGCAACCCATAACCACCGAGGTGGCGGCCCCCGCAGGGCCCGCGACCGGCGGCCGGGCAGGACCCCGCCGAACGGGCGGTCTTGGCAGGCTCGGCGCGGCTGTGATCGCGGCCGTCGTCGGCCTGGTCACGGCCGTGGTCGCGATGCAGCCGGCAGCCGCCCAGGAGAACCCCTACGAGCGGGGCCCGGACCCCACCGTGGAGAGCGTCGCGGCCGAGGGCGGCACGTTCGAGACCGAGGAGATCGACGTCGAGCCCGGCCACGGCTTCAACGGCGGGAAGATCTACGCCCCCACCGACACCAGCCTGGGCACCTGGGGCGCGATCGCGGTCGTCCCCGGCTACACCGCCAGCTGGGAAGCCGAAGGCGCCTGGATGGGTCACTGGATCGCCTCCTTCGGCTTCGTCGTCATCGGCATCGACACCAACAGCCCCAACGACGGGGACGCCGCCCGCGGCGAGCAGCTGCTGGCCGCGCTGGACTACCTCACCCAGGAAAGCGCCGTCGCCGACCGCGTCGACCCCGAGCGGCTGGGCGTGATGGGTCACTCCATGGGCGGCGGCGGCGCGATCCACGCGGCCACGCAGCGGCCGGAGCTGCAGGCCGCCGTCCCGTTCGCGCCCGCCTCCTTCTCCCAGGACCTGTCCGGTGTCCAGGTCCCGACGCTGGTCATGGGCGCAACGGACGACGGCACGGTCACACCGGACTACCTGGACCAGCTCTGGTCCACCTTCCCGGCCGAGACCCCCGGCGCCTACATCCAGCTCTCCAGCGGCGGCCACGGCTTCCCCACCTGGGGGAACGTGTCCGTCACGCGCCTGACGATCCCCTGGCTGAAGATCTTCATCGACAACGACACCCGCTACACCCAGTTCCTGTGCCCGGACCTGGCCGACTGGAGCGACGTCTCCGGCTACGAGAACAAGTGCCCGTACGAGCCGGGCGCGTAGACACCCGGCCATCGAGCAACGGCTCGACCGCCGGCGCCGCTCCGACCGCCGCCCGAAGGTGCTGAACCGGTCACAGACCGCAGACCAGGCACCCCCAGGCAGCGGTACAGCGGTGGGACCGCTCGGCGAGGTTCTCCAGCCCCCGAACCTCCGCCGGGTGAGAAAGGGCCTGACCGGGGCCACAGGCTCCGGTCAGGCCCGAGCCGCCCCCACACCCCCACATCCCCCACAAGGAGACGCACATGTCCATGCGCAGGCGCGCATTCCTCACGCTCGGTGCCGCAACCGGCGTGGGCCTCTCCCTGGCCGGCGCCGGTCAGGCACTCGGCCGCTCCCCCGCCCCTCGGGCCCACACCCCGCGGCAAGCGCCGACCGAGCCGTTCGCCGTCGGCGTGCGTGAGTACGCCTGGACCCGCGGCGACCGCCCGTGCACCACCGTCCTCTACTACCCCGCCGCCGGCGAGCCCGGCGGCGACCCCATCCCCGACGCCCCCGTCGCCGAGGGCGCCTTCCCCGTCTGCAACTACAGCCACGGCGCCGGCTCCAGCCCGCCCGAGTCCCAGCTCAGCCCCCTGGCCGAGGCCGGCTTCATCGTCCCCGCGCCCTACTTCGAGTACAACTTCGACGACATCTACAGCGGCGAGCACTCCAGGGACGTCTCCGAGATCATCACCCAGACCCTCGCCCTGAACGAGGCCGACGACCCGCTGGCCGGACACGTCGACGCCTCCCCCGGCGTCGGCGTGTCCGGCTACTCGGCCGGTGGCATGACCACCCACGGCCTGCTGACCATCGCGCCCGACGACCGGATCACCGCCGCGATCCCGCAGTCCTGCGTCGACATGGGCGACCCGGACGGCACGGTCGCGGCCAAGACCCTGTTCGTCCACGGCGACCAGGACCCTGTCTGTCCCTACGACTCAGCCCGCACCGCCTATGACGAACTGCCCGCACCCAAGGCGTTCTTCACCTTCCTCGGCGCAGACCACGCCAGCCACTGGAGCGATGAGCGCATCCCCGCCATCTGCGTGGAGTGGATGCGCTGGAGCCTGTACGGCGACACCGCCGCCCGCGACCGTCTCCCCGAGGTCGCCTCCGGCGACGACGTCTCCTGGGAGTTCATCCAGGAGTAGGCCCAGCAGTTCGGAGGCGGCGTCAGAACTCTCTTTCGTCTGCGCCGCCTCCGCGCCGCTCCGAGCACAAGGAGGCTCGATGCACATCCACCGACTCGTGTCGGCCCTCGCCGTCCTAGGCACACTCGCGGCTGCCGCACTAACGGCGTCCGCAACCGCGGCCCCCGAGGGCGCCGCACGTCAGAATCAGGCAGCGGTCAGCGTCACTGGCGGGACGACCCAGGGCTTGACCGAACCCCTCGCCGTGGACGTAGCCCGCCCCGAGCTCGCGTGGACCGTGGGGTCCTCGACGGCGGGCAGCGCCGTGAAGGCCGCCGAGGTCGAAGTACGGGACGCGGGTGCCGACACCGACCCGATCTGGTCCCACGTCATTACCGACGCCGGCGCCTCGGCAGTGACCTACAACGGGCCCGCGCTCGCCCCGAAGCATCGCTACCAGTGGCGGGTCCGCGTACAGGACCAGGGCAACCAGTGGAGCGCGTGGAGCTCCTCCTACGACTTCGGCACAGCGATGTTCGACACGTCCGACTGGAGCGACGCGGACTGGATCACCGAAAGCGCCTGGCAGTCGGCAAACGACGAACTCCCGTCCGGGCTCCCGCTGCTCCGCCGCGACTTCACCGTTGAGGACCGGCCCATCGCGAACGCGACCCTCTTCGTTTCGGGACTCGGCGCCTATGTGGCCTCCGTTAACGGCGAGCGGGCCGGCGACCATCAACTCGGCTCCGGCTGGACCAAGTTCGACAAGCGAACCTACTACGACGGCATCGACGTCACGGACTCGATCCAGCAAGGAGAGAACACCGTCGGCATCGCCCTCGGCCAGGGGTTCCTCAACGGCCTCCACGAGTGGACCGATCCGGAGAACCGGGGCGCTTGGGACGGTATCCCCCGCACGAAGGCACTCCTGGTCGTCACCTACGCCGACGGACAGACGCTGTCCGTGCCAACCGACACTGAATGGTCTGCCGCGCAGGGTCCGTCGATGCCTTTCACAAACACCGTCATTCCCGAGAGCGAGGGATACGACGCCCGACGCGCACAGCCCGGCTGGGACACGCCCTCGTTCGACGACGGTGACTGGGCTCCCGCCGTGCCCGCCAGCAATGGGGAGGCTCTGCTCCAGGCGAACCCTGTCGAGCCGACCCGGATCGTCGACAGGTTCCCCGTCGATTCCCCGGACAGCCCGGACGAGGGAGTGTATGTCTACGACGTCGGCAAGAATGTCTCCGGCAACGTCCAGATCACCCTGGATGTCCCGGAGGGGACCGCGATCCGCATCCGCTACGCCGAGAAGCTGAGCGATGGCTGGGCCGTCGTCACGCATGACCGCTACCAGGACGACACCTTCATCAGCGACGGCTCAGGACCCGTGACATGGACCCCCAGCTTCACCCACAAGGGCTTCCAGTACGTCGAGGTCAGCGGCCTGCCCTCTGGCACGCCCGCACCCGCGGTCACCGTGTTGCACATGCACAACGACCTCGCCAGCATCGGCACCTTCGACTCGTCGAACGACGTGCTGAACTTCATCCATAACGCCGGTCGGCTGACTGCCCTCAACAACCTTGTCGTCGGCGCACCCACCGACGGCTCCTACGTCGAGAAGCTTCCCTGGCTCGGTGACGGCGCCGTCATGTCCGAAGCCGTGAGCAGGAACTTCGACGCTCGGCGCGTCTACACGAAGTGGTTCAACGACCTTGCCGACAGCCAGAGCGCCTGGGGGGACATGCCCGCCTGGGCGCCGGCGCCGACCGCTGGCGCAGATCATCCGAGTCCCGCATGGGGCAATGCTTTCACCGAGACAGCACTGCTCCTGATGAACACCTACAACGCCGATGAGGCCGTCGCCGACCGCTACGCCGACCTCAAGGAATACGCCACGCTCATGGCCGCGAACGCGACCAACCCGACTGAGCGCTGGGGCGACTGGGTGTGCCCCGACGGTGACGACGTATGCAATACCCCTGAGGCCAAGACGCTGGTCGCCCGCGCCTACGTCTACCGGACGCTCCAGCAGTTCGCGCAGATCGCCACGAGCCTCGGCCACCCCGAGGACGCCGCAACGGCCACCGCGCAGGCCGACGCCGCCCGCGACGCGTTCAACAATGACTACTACGCCGCGGACAGCTCGTCCTATTGGGCCAGCGGCGGCGCATTCCTGCAAACCAGCAACCTCCTCCCTGTCGCCTTCGGAATCGCACCGGAGGACGAACGACAGGCGATCGTCGACAACATCGCCGCAGACGTGGTCGATCGAGGCAACCACCTCGGCACCGGAGTCCTCGGAACCAAATGGCTGTTCCGCGTGCTCACGCAGTACGGCCACCTGGACACCGCCTACGCGGCGGCGACCAACCTGGAAGCCCCGGGCTACGGATACATGATGGAGAACGGCGCGACCACCCTGTGGGAGGACTGGACGACGAGCCCGCGGTCGCTCGGACACCCGTTCCTCGGCACCGCCGAGGACTGGCTTCTCGCCGATGTCGCTGGTCTCGCAGATCCCGGCAGCACGTCCTCCGAGGTCATCATCAAGCCGCACCTTCCGACAGGGCTGAACAGTGCCTCCACCACCCACGAAACCCCGGGAGGCACCGCGGGCTCCAGCTGGAACGTCGACAACGGCAACCTCGAGCTCACGGTCGACATCCCGGTCAGCCGTACGGGCACGATCTACGTACCCGTCACAGCGGGCCAGAGCGTCATCGCACCGTCCGGCGCGGTCAAGGAGGATTCCATCGAAGGGTACGAGGTATATACCGTCAGCAGTGGCCACTACGCCTTCCGCACGGAAAGCGGGCAGTGAATAGGCGCCCTTGACATCGTCGAGCATCGGCTCTTCATGCGCCGATGCCGCACCCGCGCCCCCCTGCTCACCGTGACCTGGCCGCCGGGGGGTGCCCGGCCCTGGCCGGCACCCCCACCCCCAAGGACCCGCACAGCTCGCGACCGTGGACGGAAGCGGCGGGCGGCACACCCGTTCTCGTCACGCCGATCGTCCACCGCTGGTTCAACGACGACGGCACGCTGAACAACGCCACCGCCCTGCACGTCAACGGGCTCGGCGTCGACCTCCCCGCCGAAATGCGCAGCCTGGCACAGGAACAGGGCGTAGGCCTCATCGACCTCACCGCCCTCACCCAGCAGCGCGTGGAGGAACTCGGCCCGGAGGCCTCCGAGGCCCTCTACCTCACCAACGAGGCCGACGACAACACCCACACCTCCGAACACGGCGCCACGGACTTCCTGACCGGCCGGCACATCGACCCCGAGACCGCGCTGCGCTGCGCTGCGCTGAGGGATGGTCAACCACGTTGCCGCCGACGGGACACCGTCCTCTGGCGTCGGCCGGAGTGCCGGGCGGCGCGCCCGGCACTCCGGCCTCAGCCGCGTTCAGGTCTTGGCCCTCAGGGCTCTTATCCGTGTGCCCACCGCTGGTTGGACCCGCCGTTGCAGGTCCACAGGACCAGTTGGGTGCCGTTCGCGGTTCCGGCGTTGGACGCGTCCAGGCACAGGCCGGACTGGGTACTGGTGATCGTGCCGTTGGCGTTGACTGCCCATCGTTGGTTCGCGCCGCCGTGGCAGTCCCAGATGACGACCCGTGTGCCGGCGGTGGTCCCTGAGGCCTCGGCGTCCAGGCACTTGCTTCCGTATACCCGCAGCTCCCCGGCGCTGGTGAGTGTCCACTGCTGGTGGGGCTGGCCCGAGCAGTCCCACAGCTGCCCCTGCGTCCCGTTGGTCTGCGAGCTGCCCGGCACGTCCACGCAGCGGCCGGACTGTGCGCCGACGATCGGGCCCTCGTCCGGTGGGGGCGTCGACCCGCCGGGGTCGTACGGGCAGGTGTTCCGGTACCGGGAGACGCCGGTGGAGTCCGCCAACCCCGGGCACAGGAACTGGGTGTAGCGGGTGTCGTTGTCGAGGAAGATCTTCAGCCAGGGGATCACGCGGCGCGTCACGTTGGAGTTGCCCCAGGTAGGGAAGCCGTGGCCGCCGCTGGAGAGTTCGACGAAGGCCCCCTCGGTGCTGGCGGGCCGGGTGGCGTAGAGCTGGTCGAGGTAGGACGGCGTGATGGTGCCGTCGTCCCGGGCGCCCATGATCATCGTCGGCACCCGAACGCCGGACAGGTCCTGGGAGAACGATGCGGGTGCGAACGGGACAGCCGCCTTCAGCGACGGCCGACGCTGGGCCGCGCTGATGGCGCCGCCGCCGCCCATGGAGTGACCCATCACTCCGAGCCGCTGGGGATCAACCCGGTCGCGCACCGGGCTGCGCTGGGTGAGGTAGTCCAAAGCGGCCAGGAGCTGGGTGCCGCGGGCGGTGTCCCAGTCGTTGGGGCTGTTGGTGTCGATGCCGATGACGACGAAGCCGAAGGAGGCGATCCAGTGGCCCATCCAGGCGCCTTCGCGTTCCCAGGTGGCCGTGTAGCCGGGCACGACCGCGACCGCGCCCCAGGTGCCCAGGCTGGTGTCGGTGGGGTAGTAGATCCTCCCGCCGTTGAAGCCGTTGCCTGACGGCACACTGATCTCTGCGGTGGCGAACGTTCCTCGCTGGGCGGCGACGCTGCTCACCGTGGGGTCCGGGCCCCGCTGGTACGGGTTGTCCTGGGCTGACGCCGCCGGCATCGCGACCAGGGTGCCGATCAGGCTGATCACGGCGGTGACGAGTGCGGCCAGGGTCGTACTCCGCCGGGGTCTGGCCCCGCTGGGTCTGGATCTGCCGGACGGTGGGCTCTCGGTGGTTTGTGATCGCATGTGTTCCTCCTCATGTGGGGTGTGGCCGCAATACGCCAGGGCAGCGGATGACTCCCAGGGGGACGCACCCATGACAAAGCGGGGCCCCGGTGCGCGACTCCAGAGCGCGCCACCACTGGGGGAATGGGGTGAGTTACGGGACCGGCGCGTCGTCCGGCCCAGGCGTGGAAGGTTCCGTCGCGATGCGTGCGGCTCGTCGTCGCGACGCCGGTGAGGCCGTCGAAGTTCTTCCGGCTCTGTTGATGATTGGGGAAGCTACTGAGCCGCTCGAGGTGCGGCAAGTCATCAAGTCCGCCAGCTTCCTGGGTCTCGCAGCAGGGCGCTGAACAGCGTCGATGCAGTATCGACCGTCCTTCTCCCAGGTGGGGACCAGTCGACGCACTGGCTTGAATTGGTCGTTTGCAGGCTGGCCACTCGTGACTCCGCCGGGGGGAAGCCACCTGATCAAACAGATAAACACATTTAGTTGTGCACGAGTCTTGTTGACCCGTCAGGCTCGCTCTAGCCTCACCTCACTGGGAGCGCTCCCCCTCCCACTCCTTCCCCGCAGCAAGACCCTCGCTCGCGCTTGGGTTCGAGGTGAATCGATTCATTCCTGCCTTCGCCGGAAGTGAGCCTGCACGTCCTTACCCGCCCCTCTGAAGGAGCCCCACATGATCGTCCACAGTTTTCGAAGATCCCGCGGGCCGGTCGCGATCCTGCTGACGGTGCTGCTGGCCGCCGTCTCGCTGGTCGTCCTCCCCACACCGCGGGCACACGCCGCCGTCATCGACACGAGCGCGACCTATGCGCTGGTCAACCGGCTCAGCGGCAAGGCGATGGCCGTGAGCAACGCGGCCACCACCGACGGAGCAGCGATTGTCCAGTGGTCGCGTGACGACGCCGACTGGCAGCAGTGGCAGTTCGTCGACTCCGGCGACGGCTACTACCGCCTGAGGTCCGTGCTCAGCGGCAAGGTGGTGGACATCGAGGCGCTCTCCACCGCCGACGGAGCCAACGTCATCCAGTACACCGACAACAACGCCGCCAACCAGCAGTTCCGCGTCGTCGACACCGACAGCGGGTACGTGCAGCTGATCAACCGCCGCAGCGGCAAGGCGCTGGAGGTGTGGGAGCGGTCCACCGCGGACGGCGCCCGGATCTCCCAGTACACCGACAACGACGGCTACAACCAGCAGTGGCAGCTGGTCCCCCTCGACGGCGGCGAGGAGCCCTCGGCCCTGCAGATGGAGGACCTGAACCGGGGTCTGGTCTCGGTGCGTTCGGGCAGCGGGAACCTGGTGTCCTGGCGGCTGCTGGGCACCGAGAGCTACGACACGGCCTTCAACGTCTACCGCAACGGGACGAAGGTGAACGCCGCGCCGATCACCAACTCGACGAACTACCTGGACAACGGCGCGGCGGCGGACGCCTCGTACACGGTGCGCGCGGTGGTGGACGGCGTCGAGCAGGCGCCCTCGGAGAGTTCGCTGCGCTTCACCGGCGGCAACTACCTCGACGTCCCCCTCCAGATTCCCGGCTCCGGCTACGCCCCGTCCGAGGCCAGCCCCGGTGACGTGGACGGCGACGGCCAGTACGAGCTGATCGTCAAGTGGGACCCGGACAACGCCAAGGACAACTCCCATTCCGGGTTCACCAGCAACGTCTACGTCGACGCCTACCGGCTCAACGGCCAGCGGCTGTGGCGCATCGACCTGGGCCGCAACATCCGCGCCGGCGCGCACTACACGCAGTTCCAGGTCTACGACTACGACGGCGACGGCCGGGCCGAGGTGGCCATGAAGACCGCCGACGGCACCCGCGACGGCCAGGGCACGGTGATCGGCAACGCCAGCGCCGACCACCGCAACTCCAGCGGCTACATCCTCACCGGGCCCGAGTATCTGACCATGTTCAACGGCCTGACCGGCGCCGCCATGTCCACCGTCACCTACGAGCCCCCGCGCGGCAACGTCTCGTCCTGGGGCGACAACTACGGCAACCGGGTGGACCGCTTCCTGGCCGGCACCGCCTACCTCGACGGGCAACGGCCGTCGCTGATCATGGCCCGCGGCTACTACACCCGCGCCGTCATCGCAGCCTGGGACTTCCGCGACGGGCAGCTCACCCGGCGCTGGACGTTCGACTCCAACGCCTCGGGCAACGGCGCCGCGTACGGTCAGGGCAACCACCAGCTCTCGATCGCCGACGTCGACGCCGACGGCCGTCAGGAGATCGTCTACGGCTCCGCGACCATCGACGACAACGGCCGGCTGATGTACTCCACCGGTTTTGGCCACGGCGACGCCCTGCACGTCGGCGACTTCGTGCCCTCCCGCTCCGGCGTTGAGGTGTTCACCATCCACGAGGCGGGCAACCAGCCCGGCTCCGACCTGCACGACGCCCGCACCGGCCAGGTCATCCACCGCACCCCGACCAGCGGTTCCGAGGGACCGGGCCGTGGCGTGGCCGGCGACATCTACGCCGGCAACGCGGGCGCGGAGTTCTGGGGCTCGGGCCCGAACATGACCCAGCTGCGCAACGCCTCCGGCGGCTACGTGGGACGCAACCCCTCCTCCGCGAACTTCCTCGCCTGGTGGGACGCCGACCCCGTCCGCGAGCTCCTGAACGGCACCACGATCGACAAGTACGGCACCGGCGGCGACACCCGGCTGCTGACCGGCAGCGGCGTCGCCTCCAGCAACGGCACCAAGTCCACCCCCGTCCTGTCCGGCGACCTCTTCGGCGACTGGCGGGAGGAAGTGATCTGGCGCCACACCAACAACGCGGCCCTGCGCATCTACGCCACGACCACACCCACCACCACCAAGCTGCACACGCTGGCGCACGACGCCCAGTACCGGGTCGCGCTGGCCTGGCAGAACACCGCCTACAACCAGCCGCCCCACCCCAGCTTCTTCCTCGGGGCCGGCATGACGCGCCCGCCGCAGCCCACCATCTACGTGCGCTGACGGCACCCCGCAGTCATCGCGTGAAGTCCTGCCCGGGACCGGAAAAACCAGAGGGGGGGGGGGTACCAGGGGG
>NZ_JBQQCA010000010.1:0-135362 GCF_052246635.1 Streptomyces sp. 6N223
GGACCCGGGGCCGGAGCCGGGGCGTCGGGGGGCGCGGCGGACGCCGGGGCGCTGGGCGGCGGGGCGGTCACGGGGGCGGCGACCACGACGGTGCCGCGCCGCCCCTGCCCGGCCACGTGCCCGTCCTCGCCGAGGCACCGGTACGCCTCGGTGACAACGCCGCGCGAGACGCCGAGTTCGGCGGCGAGGAGGCGGGTGGCGGGCAGACGGCTGCCGACCGGGAGGCGGCCGTCGGAGATGGCGAGCCGGAGCTGGGCGGAGAGCCAGTCGGCGAGGCCGCCGGGCGGGGCCTGGTCGACGTCGAGCTGGAGGAAGTCCGACCCGCCCTGCGTTTTGGACCTGTGGAGAAGGTCACCATTGGACCTGTTCATTAGTCCATAGTGCCAGCAGGCTTGCGGCATGACCACGTACGTTCATGGCTATTCGTCGCGCGAGGCGCGCCGGCTGGCGGATCAGGCGGACGTGCTCGCGGGGTTGCTGCACGCGGGCACGGCGTACCCGGACGGGAGCCGGGTGCTGGAGGCCGGCTGCGGGGTGGGGGCGCAGACCACGCATCTGGCGGCCCGCAGCCCGGGGGCGCGCATCGTGTCGGTGGACCACTCCGAGGAGTCCCTGGCGCTGGCACGCGCCCGCGTGCACGCTCCGGGCGTGGAGTGGCAGCGGGCCGACCTGTACGAGCTGCCCTTCGCCGGGGCGTCGTTCGACCACGTCTTCGTCTGCTTCGTGCTGGAGCACCTGAAGGAGCCCGCCGGGGTGCTGGCAGAGCTGCGGCGGGTGCTGCGACCCGGGGGCAGCATCACCGTGATCGAGGGCGACCACGGCTCGGCGTTCTTCCACCCCGACAGCCCTCACGCCCGCGCGGCGGTCGACTGCCTGGTGCGGCTCCAGGCCGCCGGTGGCGGCGACGGGCTGATCGGGCGCCGGCTCGGGCCGCTGCTGGCCGGGGCCGGGTTCGAGGAGGTGGCGGTCGAGCCGCGCACGGTCTGGGCCGACGCCGCCCGGCCGGCGCTGGCGGAGGGCTTCACCCGGGAGACGTTCACGGCGGCGATCGAGGGCGTGCGGGAGGAGGCGCTGGCCGCCGGGTTCGCGACGCCGGACGACTTCGACCGGGGCGTCGCCGACCTGCACCGGACGGCGGCCGGGGACGGCGCGTTCCACTACGTGTTCTTCAAGGCGAGCGCGCGGGCCGGTGCAGAGGCCGGGGCGGGGGCCGGGAGGTGACGGCGCTCGTCTTCGGCCTGGGCCTGCTGGCGCTGCTGGCCTGGGCGTTGGAGCGCAACCACCGCCGCCAGCCGCCGTCCACCGCACCGTGGCCCCGGCTGGCGGGCGGCGCGGGCCTGACCGGCAACGTGGCCGAGCGCGACTCGGAACGCGTGGTGGCGGACCTGCGGGCGGCGGCGGCCGGGGTCAGCCGGCCCGCGCCGCCTCCCTCGCCCCGGCTGCCTCCGCCGCCTCTGACTGGGACGGAACGCCCGAGGACGGCCTGCCCGCCGGGCGCGGCCGTGGGCCACGGGTGAGGAGGGCCAGGCAGCCGAGGATGGCGCCGGTGCAGGCGCCGGTGGCGAGGGAGACGAGGGGGGAGGGGGATACGGGTGTCGCGTGCGGGCTGGCCGGTGTGACGAGGGAGAGCTCGGCGCCGGTGCGGTCGGCGGCGTCGTTGGCGTACGCGGCGACGGCGCGGGCCACGGCGTTGGCCGCGCGGGCGGCGTCCGTCCCGCTCGGGGCCGTGCCGGTGATCTCGATCAGCGGCGCGTCCGGCGAGGTGACCGCCCGCACCCGCTCCCGCAGCCGCGCCACTGGCACGCCCGCGTCGGTATGGGCCGTGGTGAGCACGGCGCCGTCGGTGGCGAGGCGGCCATACGCCTGGGCGTAGCCGATCGCCGCCTCCCGGTCGGGGCCGCTGACCAGCACCTGCCCGCTGGCCTCGTAACGCCGCTCCGCGAGCACCGCGTGGGCCCCACCGCCCAGCAGGCCCGCCAGCAGGCAGACCGGCAGCGGCCACCAGGCGTAACGGGCCAGCAGGGACCGCAGGGACCGCAGGGATCGCAGGGATCGCAGGGACGGCACTCTGAGTTTCATGGGGCGTGAGATCGGGCGTGAGATGGCCTGTGTGACGGGGCGTTTCATGGGGCGTCTCATCAGCCGCTTCATCAGGCGTTTCATCGGGCGCTGACCTCCTCGTAGACGCCCATCAGCCGGTCGGCGGCGCGGGCGATGGTGTAGCGGTGAACGGCCGCCGGCACCGGCAGCCGCCGCGCGCCCCCAGCGAGCTCCGCGCGCAGGGCGTGCGCCAACTCCCCCACGCTGGACGTGATCCGCCGCGCGCCGGGCGCCTCATGGCGTGGCAGATCGTCCACGGCCGGGCAGGTCACGTGCACCACCGGCAGCCCGGCGGCCAGCGCCTCCAGCACGGCCAGGCCGAAGGTCTCCTCCGTCGAGCAGGAGACGAAGACGTCGAACGCCGACAGCAGCCGGGGCACCTGTAGCTCGCCGCACTCGCCGGGGAACGCCACGCGCCCCGCGATGCCCAGGCGCCGCGCCAGCCGCCGCAGCGGTTCCCGCTCCGGGCCCTCCCCCGCCACCACCACCCGTACCGCCCCGGCCTCCGGCTCCGGCAGCCGGTCCGGCAGCCGCGCGATCGCGCGCAGCAGCAGGTCGAAGCCCTTGCCCGGCACCAGCCGCCCCACCCCGCCGACGACCAGCGCGTCCTGCGGCAGCTCGAGGCGCGCCCGCTCCGCCTGCCGCGCCGCCGGGTCGAAGCGGAAGCGGTCCGGCTCGATGCCGTTGGGCACCAGCCGGATGCGGTCCTCCGGCACGCCCCAGGCGCGCAGCCGCCGCGCCACGGCGGCGGAGACGGCCACGGTGGCCGAGCCCATGCGTTCGGTGGCCAGGTAGAGCGCCCGGTTGGCGCGGGTCAGCGGGCGGCCCTCGATGAGGCGTTCGCCCAGCGAGTGCTCGGTCGCCACCACCGCCCGCACGCCGGCGAGCCGGGCGGCGGCGCGGCCGTAGACGCAGGCGCGGTAGAGGTGGGTGTGGACCACGTCGTAACGCCCGCGCCTGATGTGGCGGGTGAGGCGGGGAAGGGCGCTCAGGTCGCGGTTGCCCGTCATGCCGAGGTGGGTGACGCTGACGCCGTCGGCGGCGAGCTCGCGCGCCAGCGGCCCGGGGTTGGTGAGGGTGACGACGTCGCAGGCGGCGCCGGCCGGGCGTAGGCGGGCGAGGAGGGCGCGCAGTTGGCGTTCCGCGCCGCCGACGCCGAGACCGGTGATGACGTGCAGCACTTTCACGCCGCGCCTCCCGTGGGCGTGCCCCATGCGTGCGGGCGGGGCGGCGGCAGGGCGACGCCCCGGCGGCGCAGCGGGTGCAGCAGGCGCTTCGCGGTCAGGCGGGGCGCGGTGTCGTCCGCGCCGACGTGGACGCGCGGCAGGGCGTGACGGCAGGTGAGCGGGCCCGGGTCGATGGCGCAGGCGTAGTCGTACCCGGCGGCGCGGACCGCGTCGATGGCGCGGGCGTCGACCGTGCCGTAGGGGTAACAGAACCCCGCCACCTCCCGCCCCGTGATCTCGCGCAGCAGTGCGCGGCTGTCGGCGGCCTCCGCGCGCAGCGCGTCGGGGTCGGCGTCGGCGAGGCGGGGCAGCGAGACGTGGGTGAGCCCGTGCGAGCCGATCTCGATCCCGGCCCGGGCCACGGCCCTGATGCCGTCCGCCGTCAGCAGCGGCTTGCGCGGCCCGGGCATGTCCCAGGTGTTGACGCCGCCGAGCCGGCCGGGCAGCACGAACGCCGTTGCCGTGCAGCCGTGGCGTAGCAGCACCGGCAGGGCGTGGTGGAGGAAGTCGGTGTAGCCGTCGTCGAAGGTGAGCCCGACCAGCCCGCGCGCCCCGCCGGGGCCGGTCGCCGCCGCCCGCAGCAGCTCGCCGACGGAGACGCCGCGCAGGCCGCGCCGCCGCAGCCAGCGGAGCTGGCGGTCGAGGCGGTCGGTGGAGACGGTGACGTTGTACGGGTCGGGGGTGGCCTGCGGGGCGGGCAGCACGGAGTGGTACATCAGCAGCCACAGGCGGGACTTTGCGGACTCGGGCGCGCCGCGCGTGTCAGGCGCGGGCGCGGCCGACGTCGTCGATGTCGTCATCTTCGATGTCGTCGGCGATGTCATCGTCGGCGTCGTCGTCGATGTGGTCTTCGACGCGGTCTTCGACGCGGTCGTCTTCGACGTGGTCGTCGTCATGGGTGGGGATCTCGCTTCCTGTCTGGGGTCGTTCGGGTAGGAGCCGTTGGCGCGCGGCGACGGCGGCGAGGACGGCCGCGAAGACGGCGGGGACGGCGACCGCGCCCAGCACGCAGGCGGCGACGGGCGAGCCCGGCCCCGGCAGCCCGGCGGCGTACCAGCCGGAGGCGGTGGCGAGCCCGGCCGCCAGGACCAGGCAGGCCAGGCGCGGCAGCACCGCGCGGAGGCCGACGGGGACGACGCGGGCGCGCAGGCCGCGCAGCAGCAGGTACGCCGTGAGGCTGATCCCGGCGGCGTTGGCGGCGGCGATACCGGGCGCACCCCACCCCGCGAGGCGTACGGCGACCAGCCCGGCGACGGCGGTCAGCGCCAGCCCGCCGCCCATCGCGGCCATCGGGAACCAGGTGGGGCGGTGCGCGGCGCAGGCGCCGGAGAAGAAGGGCCGCACGAGGGTGCCGACGAGGGTGTGGCCGAGCAGCCCCAGCGCGTACACCCGCATCACGCCGGCGGTCGCGGCCGTGGCGTCGGCGCCGAACTCACCGCGCTGGAAGAGGACCTCGATGATGTGGGGCGCGCAGGCGACGACGTACGCCGCGCCCGCGAGCACGACGGCGGCCGCCAGCGTCAGGTCCCGCTCGACGCGCTGCCGCGCCCGCTCGGTGTCGCCCTCGGCGAGGGCGCGGGCGACGATCGGCAGGGTGACGGTGCAGATCATCATCGACAGCACCATGGGGATCTGGGCGACCTTCTGGGCGAAGTTGAGGTAGGAGATGACACCGGGGGAGAGGGAGGAGCCGAGGAAGCGCTCGACCAGCACCTGCGACTGCCGCAGGAGCGCGAAGCACGCCACCGGCGCGACGACGGCGAGCCCGGTGACGGCCACGCTTGCGCGTGGCGGGGCGGCGCCCTCCTGGCCGCGCCCGGAGCGGACGCCGCGCTCACCGCTCTCACCGCGCTCACCGCGCTCACCGGCGGACGTCGATGCAACGCCCGGCACCGGCGGCCGGCCGGCCGCGGCCGCTGGCAGGCGTGCCCTGCCGCCAACGCCGTCCGCCGCGGTGGCATCTCCGCCGCGCTCGGCGTGCTCGGCGCCCACGCTGCCCTCGCTGCCCTCGCCGCAACCGCCGTTCACACGGCATCGCGGCGGCGCGATGGCCCCGTCGCCCGGCCCGGCCCCGCCCGGGGGCCGGGGCGCGTCGTCCGCCGGGGTCCTCGTCTGCGGCAGCGGAATCCGCAACCAGGGCCGCCAGGGCCCGCGCCAGTCGGGCTCGGCCCTCAGTTTGCGCAGGGCGAAGGGGAGTTGCAGCAGCACCATCAGCAGGCCGCCCGCCGCCACGCCGGCCGCCGCCGCGCGGATGCCCCAGGTCTCGCCGAGGGCCAGCGCCAGCGCGATGATGCCGGCGTTGTACGCGATGTAGATCGCGGCGGGCGGCATGAAGCTGCGGTGGGCGCGCAGCAGGGCGCTGAGGTATCCGGCGACGCCGAAGGTGAGCACGGTCACGGCGGTCAGGCGGGTGCAGTCCACCGCCAGCGCGGGGTCGGCCAGGCCGGGGGCGAGGGCCCGCACCAGGGGGTCGGCCGCGGCGGCGAGGGCCGCCGCGCCCACGGCCAGGGCGAGGAGGAGGCGGGGGAAGGTGGCCGCGGCCAGGCGGCGGACCTCGGCTTGGCCGCCGGCCAGGGCCAGGCTGAAGGCGGGGACCAGCACCAGCGCCATGGCGTCCTCGATGAGGAGCGTGGACGCCACCTCCGGGATCGTCCAGGCCACGAGGAAGGCGTCGGTGTCGCCGTCGGCGCCGAAGAGGCGCGCGAGTAGCTGGTCGCGCGCCAGCCCGCACACCGCGCCGCCCGCCGTGAGGATGGCCGTCACCCCGGCGACCCGCACCACGAATCCCTCGCCGCGGCGCAGGCGCTGGCTCAGGCGCTTGCTCAGGCTCAGGCGCTGGTGCTGGTGCTGGTGCTGGCTCAGGTCCTGGTCCTGATCCTGGTCCTGGCCCTGGCGTACGCGCGCTGCCAGCCTCCGGGCCGAGCCGGTCACGGCGGCGCCTGCCGTCCGGCCGCCGCGGCCCCCGCGGCCGGCGCGGCCGCCGGCGCGAGGCCCCACCACGCGGCCAGGCCCAGCGCCATCGCGGTCAGCACCGTCGTCGGGCCGCCGATGTCGGCGTACAGGAAGTTGACGGCCTGCCAGGTCAGCAGCCCGATGGCGGCGAGCCCGAGCCCCAGGTCCCGCCCGGCGTGCCGCGCGCGCCGCAGCCGGGCCGCGCACGCCGCGCCCACGCCCGCCCAGCAGCCGACGACCGTCGCCGCGCCGAGCAGGCCCTGCTCGCCGAGGAGCAGCAGGTACATGTTGTGCGGCGACAGCAGCTCCTGCCGCGCGAACGCCGCGCCCGCGCCGCCCGTGTCGCTGCCGGAGGAGAGCGCGAGCGAGGCGTGGCTGTCGCGGTGGGCGGCGAAGCCTCTCGGCCCCACGCCGGTCAGCGGCTCCTTCCACCACATCTCCAGCGCCGCCGACCACATGGCGTACCGGTCCGTCACCGACTGGTCGGGGGCGGCGTCCTCCTCTCCGAGGCCGACGGCCTGGCCGATGCTGCTCAGGCGGTCGCCGACCATCCCGGAGGCGGCCGCACCCACGCCCACCGCGCCGCCGGCCAGCAGCAAGCCCCCGGCGCAGAACGCCAGCACCAGCCGTCGCCGCCGTGCGACGGCCAGGGCGCCCCCGACCACGGCCAGCACGACGACCGCGACCGCCGCGGCCGTGGCCAGCCACGCGCCGCGGCTGAACGACACCGCCAGCGGCACCGCCAGCAGCGCCGCGCAGCCGAACGCCGCCGGGCGGCACCAGCGCGGCGCGCGGGCGGGCGGGGCCAGGCCCAGGCACACCGCGATGACCAGGCCGTACGACACCACGGTGGCCATGCCCATGACGTTCTGCGGCCCGAAGGTGCCGACGGCCCGGATGTTCTCGCCCATGTACGAGGCGCCGGTGCCGGTGGCGTACTGCACCGTGCCGACCGCCCCCTCCACCACGGCCGCCGCCACCACGCAGCCCGCGACCAGCCACGCCTCGCGGCGCGCGCGCAGCAGCAGCACCAGCGACAGCGGCACCAGCACGAACACCTGGAGGCAGCGGGCGAAGCCGGACACGCTGGCGGCCGGGTCGCCGGATGCGGCGGTGGCCACGGCGAACGCCACGGCGGGCGCGCCCAGCAGCACGGCCGCCCGCACGCCGAGCGCCGGGCCGCCCGGCCGTTGCCGTGACCGGGATTCCCGTGCCCCGGTCACGGCAACGGCCACGACGCAGACCGCCACCAGCGCGAGCGAGGCAAGGTCGGCGGCCGTGCCCGCGGCGCCCACCGGCAGGCACAGCAGCGCCACCGTCGCGGCGGCGGGCAGCGCGGGCCACACGGACGCCAGGGACCACAGCGACCCCAGCACCGTCGGCAGTCTCGGCAGTCCCGTCCCCATCAGCTCCCCCCGAGGCGGAAGCAGGCGGCGGTGGTGCGCAGCATGATCCGCACGTCCTGCCACAGCGACCAGGTGTCGATGTAGTGGTTGTCGAAGCGGGTGCGGTCCTCGATGGAGGTGTCGCCGCGCAGGCCGCTGATCTGCGCCAGGCCGGTGAGGCCGACCGGCACCCGGTGGCGTTCGGAGTAGCCGGGGTACGCCTTGGAGAAGCGCTCGACGAAGTGCGGGCGCTCCGGTCGCGGGCCGACCAGGCTCATGTCGCCGCGCAGCACGTTCCACAGCTGCGGCAGCTCGTCCAGCGAGGTGCGGCGCAGCAGCCGGCCGACGTGCGACATGCGGCCGTCGTGGGCGATGTTCCAGCGGGTGGCGGCCTCGCGGTCGTCGGCCGGGCGCAGGGTGCGGAACTTCAGGATCGTGAAGGGCCGCCCGTCCTTGCCGACGCGCTCCTGACGGAAGATCACGCCGGGGCCGTCGGCGAGCCGGACGGCCAGCGCGCAGCCGGTCAGCACCGGCGACGCGAGCAGCAGGGCGGTCGCGGCGACGGCGATGTCCAGTGCCCGCTTGCCCGCGCGGCCCCACCAGGCGGCGCGGCGGGCGTCGGGGGGATCGAGGCGGTGGCAGGCGAAGCCCCACAGGTGGCCGGTGGCGGGGGCGGCGACGGCGCTGGTGCCGGGCGCCCCGGTCCGCTCGGCCGCGGGCAGGTGCCGCTCGGCGTCGACGAACCACACGCGGCAGCCGCGTTCCCAGAACAGCCGCACGAGGCGTTCCTGCGGCGGGCAGGCGAAGACGGCGTCGCGCACGGCGTGGTGGGCCACGGCCCGGCCGATGTCGCGGGTCGAGGTGAGGACGGGCAGCGGGGCGATCTCGGGGAGGCGGGCGGGGACGGGGCCGACGAGGCCGACCGGCCGCATGCCGTACTCCAGGTGCTCGGCGAGGGCGGCGGCCACGCGCTCGCCCGCCGGGCCCGTGCCGACGACCAGGGTTGCGCGGGGGCGGCGGCGGGCGGCGCGGCGGCGGGCGTGGTACACGGCGGCACGTGCGGCGCAGGCGGTCGCGGCCTGGCCCGCCGCGGCCGCGGCCAGCCAGGTCCAGGGCGGCGAGGCGGGGGTGAGGGCGGCGGCCAGGCACCAGGCGATGGCGGCGTGGCCGAGCAGCCGGGGGAGTTCGTCGAGGGCGGCGGCGGTCGGGCCGGGGCGGTACAGGCCCGCGGCGGCGTTGAGCGCGAAGACGGCGGCCGCGAGCGGCAGCAGCGTGAGCAGCGGGCCGGAGGGGAGGGCGAGGGCTCGCGCCAGCGCGGCGCAGACCGCGAGCAGGGCGGCGGCGTCCGCGGCGGCGAGCAGCGCGGCGACGGTACGCCCGCGCGGGGCGCGCCGGGCACGGGGCGGCACCGGCGCGCGCATCGGCGCGCGAGGGGGGATGACGCGCAGCGCCACGGGAGCTTCCGGGGCCTCCCGGGCCGCCTCAGGAGACCCCGGAGATCCCGGAGATCCCGGAGATCCCGGAGGCCGCGGAGACTCCCGAGACTCCGGGGCCTCGCGTACCTCGGGGGCCTCGGGTGCCCGAAGGGCCTGCGCCGCCGCCACCTGGTGAGCCGTCCTCTCCGTGCTCATGACGGCGTCAACCCCCTCGGCCCTCTCGGCCCCCTCGGCCCTCTCGGCCCCCTCGGCCCGCTCGGCGCGGCGGCGCGCCCGCCAGGCGCGTCCCCGGCCACGGCGTCGGCCCCAGTCCCCCGCCCCGGCACCGGCCCCGACCCCGACCCCGGCCTGGGAAGGAGCCGGCCGGGGGCCAGCAGGTCCCCGTAGAGGCGTACGGTCTCGGCGGCGGCGCGCCTGATGTCGTGCGCGCCCCGCGCGTGCTCCCTGGCCTGCCGCGCCAGCACCCGCCGCCGCGCCGCGTCCAGCAGCAGCCCGGCCAGCGCCCCGGCCAGCGCCTCCGGGTCGCCGGGCGGCACCAGGCAGTCGTCGGCGTGCCCGGCCGGCAGGCTCTCGCGGGCGCCGCCAACCTCGGTGAGCACCACAGGCCGCCCCACGGCCATCGCCTCCAGCGGCGCGAGCGCCATGCCCTCCCAGCGCGAGGGCAGCACCACCAGGTCGGCCGCCGCGTACCAGGGCACGATGTCGTCGCTGTGCCCGGCGAAGAACACCCCCTCAAGGCCCTCCGGCCGCCAGCGTTCGACCATCGAGCGCAGCCGCCGCTCGTCCGGCCCGTCGCCGACCAGCGCCAGCCGCGCCCCGGGCACCCGGGCCGCCACCTCGGGCCAGGCCCGCAGCAGCACGTCCTGGCCCTTCTGGCGGCACAGCCGCCCGACGCAGACCACCAGCGGCGCCCGCTGCGGCAGGGGGTGCGCGGCGGCGAGCACGGCGGCGAGCCCGGCGCGCGCCTGACGCCGGGTCACGCTGTCGGCGAAGGGGAAACGGTCCAGGTCGACGCCATTGCGGATCACCGACCAGCGCGCGTCGATCCCGGCACGCTCGCCGCGCGCGCGTTCCGCCTCGCTGACGCACAGCACGCGGTCGGCCCAGCCTGCCGCCCGCCGCTCCCAGCCGAGGGCGAGGCGGGCTCGCAGGCCCTCGGCCGCCTCGAAGGACCAGGCGTGCGGCTGGAAGACGGTCGGCAGCCGCCCGCGCACCGCCAGCCGCCCGGCGAGCCCGGCCTTGGAGCTGTGCAGGTGCACGACGTCGGGCTCGGCGCGGCGGATGGCGCGGGCGGCGAAGGCGGCCTCCCAGGGCAGGTTGAGCCCCGCCTCCCGGCCGGCGAGCCAGTCGATCACCTCGGCCCCGGCGGCGGCCGCCGCCCGCCGCAGCGACCCGTCGGGCGGGCAGATCACGACGGTGCGCAGCCCGAGGATGGTCTGCTCGCGCACGAGGTCGGCGACGACCCGGGCCACGCCGCCCGTCGTGGGCTGCGCCACGTGCACCACGGTCAACGCGCGCTGCCCCGTCTGACGCGGCACCTGTGCCCCGCTCATCGGCGTCTCCCGGCGTCGGCCCCGGCGTCCGCCCCGGCCTGCGTCCGCGTCCCGGTTCTCGCGTCCGCCTGCAGGAAGACGGCCCCCAGCTGGTAGGCGTCCCGCCCGCTGGTGAAGCGCAGCCGCAGCTCCTCGGGCCCTCCGGTCAGCGCCGCGCCGAGGTCGAGCACGTCGGCGTCGAAGCCGAGCGTGTTGGCGTGGGCGGGCTCGCGCCCCTCCGCCACCGGCTCGCCGCCGCCGCTGATCGTGGAGTTCATGACGTCGTACGCCGGGTTGGCCGCGTCCCCCAGCTCAACGTCCTCGCCCCCGTCCGGCCGCACCGTGACGCCGTCCCCGGCCTGGCCACGGTCGCCGCCGAACGCCACCACCCCCAGGCCGCCGGCCGCGTCGGGCGCGATCCGCAGCCCGTCCACGGTGACCTCGGCGGCCCGGCCCGAGCCGTCCAGCGCCGGGAGGCCGTCGAGGATGGCGAGTTCGCGCAGCGGCTCGTCGGCGTCCTCGTACGCCACCACCAGCGCCCAGCCGCCCCAGCCGCCGGTCTCCGAGTGGCCCATCGCCACGTTGACCTGCCCCACGGTGTACGCGCCCGGGCTGCTGTACCGCACCAGGTCCGTCACCTCCGCCGAGGCGACGAAGCTCTGGTAGCCGGGCGCCTCGATCGCGTGCACCTCCGCGGATTCGGCGACCACCTCCTTGTACGCCCCGCCCGGCTCGGCGATGAGCACCCGCGCGTTGTCCTCGGGCGGCTTCTGCTCGCCGACGCGGATGTTGGCGCCCCAGTACAGGCGGGCGTACGCCACCTCCGCCCCGGCCGGCAGCCGCAGCTCCGCGCGGCTGGAGTTGTAGGTGTTCCGGTCGTCGTCGACGTCGATGTAGTCCATGGCGTACTCGCCGCCGCGCCCGACGCCCCCGGCCTGGGTGTCGGCGCAGGGCGCGGCGTCGGGGACGGCCGGGTCCCCGCAGGTGATGACGGAGTTGGCCGCGACGGCGACGCCGCCGTGCACGGTCTCCCGGTACCTCGGCTCGGCGTCGGCGTCGGCGTCGGGCTGGGCGTAGACATCGGGATAGGCGTTGGCGTGGTGCGGCAACGCGGCCCCGCACAGCACCAGGACCGCCACGCACAGCGCGGCGCGAATAGAACGCATGGCTCACCTTTCACAACCCATTTCCGGCAGGCGGTGAAAACCATGACAGACGAAAAAGCGGAAATCACGTAAAACGCGCGGTGCTCGCTCCGAAGGCCTATTCGCAGGCCATTCCGCGATGGAAGTACAAATACTATTTACTGCTTTACCTCGGCCACTAGCATGACTCCATGGCCATCGTCCGCCGCGCCGAGCCCCTGGCCAGCGATGTCGTTGTCCGCCCCGCCCGGCCCGGCGAGGAAGACGTCGTGCTCGACCTGCTGGCGGAGGCGGCCGCGTGGCTCCGTGGCCGAGGCATCGAACAGTGGCCACCGCGCTTCCCGGCCAGCTCCGTCAGAGGGCAGATCGCCGCGGGCGAGGTGCTCCTGGTGGAGGCCGACGACGCCCCGCCGCCCATCGCCACCCTCGCGGTCACCGAAGCCGACACGGAGCTCTGGGGAGCGGACGCCGAACCGGCCTACTACGTCTCCGGACTCGCGGTCGCCCGCCGCGCGAGCGGCGCCGGCCTCGGCTACCGGCTCCTCGACTGGGTCGCCGGCCAGGCCGCCGAGCGCGGCCGGCGGCATGTGCGGCTGGCCACCGCCGCCAACAATCCGGCCCTGCGGCGCTACTACGCGAGGGCGGGCTTCGAGCACGTCGCCGACCCGCCCCGCGCACGGTGGCCGACGAGCCTCTACCAGCGGAAGGCCGGCCCCGCGCAACAGGGTCCCTGCGCACCCGGCATCCCGGCGCAACACCCCGCTGTTTCCTGTTGAGAACCACGGCGTCGGCGACGTCGGCCACGCCAGCGCCTTCACGGCCCAGGCCGGCCGCCTCGTTGTTCGCGGCAACGTCGGCGACGCCGTCGGCGACTCCCTCTACGAGAGCGCGTCCACTTCCGGACCGGAAACGCCGCCTCCTACTAGGCTCCTAGGGACCCGAAGGACCGATCATGGACCCTGCTTCGCACGGCCTGCGCGAGTCCGCCACCTTCGACCGCGCCACCATCCACGCCATCCAGCGCGCCGCCGGCACCTCCACCACCGCCGGCGACGGCGGAACCAACTGGATCCCCGGTGATGGCCAGTGATCGCCGTCATCGGCGCCGGACTCATGGGCGCCGCCACCGCCTGGCGGCTCGCCCGGGACGGCCACGAGACCACCCTCATCGAGGCGTTCGCCATCGGCCACAGGCGCGGCAGCTCCCACGGCACCTCCCGCATCTACCGCCGCGCCTACGCCGACCCCCTCTACACCCGCCTCGCCGGCCAGGCCCGCCAGCTGTGGCACGAGCTGGAGGACGACACCGGCGCCCATCTGCTACGCCTCACCGGCGCCCTGGACTTCGGCGCGGGCCGCGACCCGCAGGGCATCGCCGCCAACCTCGCCGAGGCCGGCGTGCCGCACGAGCTGATGACCGCCTCCCAGGCGTCCGAGCGCTGGCCGCAGTTCCGCTTCACCGGCCCGGTCCTCCACCACCCCGACGCCGGCACCGTCAACGCCGACGCCACCGTCGCCGCCGCCACCCGCCGCGCCGCCGAGCTGGGCGCCCGCGTGCTGTCCGGCGTACGCGTCACCGGCGCCGACGTGCTGCCGCAGGGCGGCGTCGTGGTCCGCACCGACGACCCCGAGACCCCCGAGGTGCGCGCCGACGCCGTCGTCGTCGCGGCCGGGCCGTGGCTGCCCGACCTCGCCGCCCGTCTCGGCGTCCCCGTCCCCCTCCCGCCGCTGCGCGTGACCCAGCAGCAGGTCTTCCACTTCCGGCAGCGCGACCCGGCCGCGCGCTGGCCCGTCTTCGTCCACCAGGAACGGCTCAGCCTCTACGGCCTGCCCTCCGGCGCCGACGGCGGCCCGGCCCCGGCCGTCAAGGTCGCCCAGCACAACGCCGGCACCCCCACCACCGCCCGCACGCGCAGCGGCGTGGTCGACCCGGTCTCACGCGACGTGGTCACCGCCTGGGTCGCCCGCACCCTCCCCGGACTCGAACCGGCGCCCGTCGCCGAGGCCAGCTGCCTCTACACCCTCACCCCCGACGAGGACTTCATCCTCGACCGCGTCGGGCCCGTCGTCATCGCCTCCCCCTGCTCGGGCCACGGCGCCAAGTTCACGCCGCTCATCGGCCGCATCGCCGCCGACCTGGCCCTCGGCCGGGCCGAGCTACATCCCCGCTTCGCCCTGGGCCGCCCCATCCGCACGGCGGCTCCGGGCTGACCAACCCGTCAGAGCTTCCCGCCCCCGGCCCGCCCGGCCCGGGGCGGGAAGGGCGGAGGCGGCACAGGGCTGCGGTGGTGGAGTCGCTCACGAGGCGCCGTCAAGCACCTCCCTCAGCCGCTGCGCGAACTCGTCCGGCTTCCCCGGATATCCGAACTCCCCGTCGAGGAAGCCGCCGTGATGGCTCGGGAAGACGGTCACCCGCTGCCCGAGCAGCTCGGCGGTCGCGGCGGAGGTGCGTCCGGTCTGCACGTCCACGGACTCCTCGCCCACAGCGATCACCACGCGGGTCGGAGCCGCGGCGATCGCGTCGACGTCCGGCCGATAGCTGCTGACCGCCCATGACCGGTCGGACAGCAGCGGATCGTCACGCGAGCCGTCGTCCTCCGCGGGCATCCCGAACGCGGCGGGATCGGCCTCGGGCTGTGCGAAGTACGCGTCGGTGAACTCGCCCTCCCACGAGGTCATGACGATGAACGCAGCCATCCCGGCCCCCCACCCCCGCTTCTCGTACGCCTCCCGGACACCGGCCCGCGCACGCACGGCCGCCGGGCCGTCCGGCGTGAGGGTGACGAGCGGCGGCTCGTGCGCGACCAGGGTGGTCACGTCCGCGGGGTACGTCGCCACGACCGCGAGCGCGGTGATCGCGCCACCACTGCTTGCGAACATCTCGACCGGCCCGGCGCCGAGCGCCTCGATGACGGCGTGCACGTCGTCGGCTTGGCTCTCCGGCGTGTGGTCGACCCGCCCGTCCTTACGGGCGCTGCGACCGAGCCCGCGCGGGTCATAGGTGGCAACGGTCCGCTCGGGGAAGCGCGCCGCGAGCGCGGCGAAACCAGTAGCGTCCATGGGCTGCCCGATCATGAGCAACGGCGGGCGCCCGTCTGTGGTCGGCAGCGGCCCGCGAACGTCGTAGACAAGGTCCGCGTCGGCTGTCTCAAGTGTGTATGTATCCATAACCGTGCAGACCGGCCACGCCCCGGAAACTCATCGGCGCGGCGGGTACCTCCTCCGATGGCGGCCAGTGCGTGGCGTTCTCCCCCAGCTTCGCGGAGTCAGGCATCGTGCCCGTCCGCGACAGCAAGAACCCCAGCGGCCCGCCGGCGGCCCGCTCCCAGGTCTCGCGAGCCCGTAGGCTCGCGCCATGCGATGCGTGCAGAAGGTAGTTGCCTACATCGTCCGCGACGGCAAGCTCGTGGTGTTCACGCACGCCGAGGACTCCCATTTCGACCAGTCCGGGCTGCAAGTTCCCGCCGGAACGGTCAAGGAGCGTGAGCTCCCTCAGGACGCGGTCCTACGGGAAGCCGAGGAAGAGACAGGTCTCAAGGGACTCCGGATCGAGCGGTACCTCGGCTCGGGCGAATACGACGCACGGCCCTACCGCGACGAGATCCACGTGCGCCACTACTTCCAGCTCTCCTTGGACGGCAACGACGTACCGGAGCGCTGGCACGCATACGAACGCGGTGACGGCGAGATTGAGCCGATCAAGTTCGAGCTGTACTGGCTCCCACTGGACCAGGCGCATGTCGTCGCCGCGGGGCAGGCGGCCATGATCGGCCGCATGTTTGACTGATCCATCTCACGGAACGCCAACCACCAGGCGGAGCCGCGCCCTCGTGGCCCGGTCGGACATCACGCTCGGTGAGTGGGTGACTGCCGGTTTGCCACCCTGCGCAGGCCGGGCCCCGCGGTTGATCACGCACGATCCCAGAAAAGCGAAAAACCCCTGATCAACAGGGGTCTTCCTGGGTGCGCGAGGGGGGAGTTGAACCCCCACGCCCTTTCGGGCACTGGAACCTGAATCCAGCGCGTCTGCCTATTCCGCCACTCGCGCCTGCCGTGAGCAACCCCACACCGCGGTGGGATGACCCGACGCCCAGAAGGCTAACACGGTCCGGGCACCTCCCTCACCTGCGTTCCCGGCGCACCCCGCCTCCGCCGCCCCTCCGCAACCTCACCCCCTCCCGCGCCCATTCCCTCCCCACATGCGGGACACTGTTGGCAGCTCCCCCCTACCATCCCGGTTGGGCCGGCACGGCGCCGGGACAGGATCCGGAGGGGGCCCGCAGGAAGGGAACCACCTGATCGTCCCGCGCGTGGATACGATCAGTAAGCACGATCGCGCCGGGCAGCGCAGGGACGTCGGAGAGCACGGAGAGGGAGGTGCACCATGGGAGTACTGAAGCGCTTCGAACAGCGGCTGGAGGGCCTCGTCAACGGCACCTTCGCCAAGGTCTTCAAGTCCGAGGTGCAGCCGGTCGAGATCGCGGGCGCGCTCCAGCGCGAATGCGACAACAACGCCACCATCTGGAACCGCGAACGCACCGTCGTCCCCAACGACTTCATCGTCGAGCTCAGCCCCAGCGACTACCAGCGCCTCGCCCCGTACGCCGCCCAGCTCGGCGACGAGCTCGCCGGCATGGTCAAGGAGTACGCCAAGCAGCAGCGGTACACCTTCATGGGCGAGATCAAGGTGCACCTGGAGCAGGCCGACTCCCTCGACACCGGCCTGTACCGGGTCCGCAGCCGCACCCTCGCCGCCAGCTCCCCCGGCGTCGGCCCCGGCCCTGCCGCCCCGACGTACGGCCGCACGCCGCCGCCCGCCCGGCCGCCCGCCCCCGGGTACGGCTACCCCCAGCGCCCCCCGGCCGGCCCGCCGCCGGGCGCCCCGGGCCAGCCGCCCGCGCCGCACGCCGCCTCCCCCGGGTACCCCCCGCCGGGCGGGCCGTACGGACAGCGCCAGACCTCCCGCGTCCGCCGCTGGATCGAGATCAACGGCACCCGCCACCAGATCTCCCGCCCCACCCTCGTCATCGGGCGATCCACCGAGGCCGACGTGCGCATCGACGACCCCGGCGTCTCCCGCCGGCACTGCGAGATCCACGCCACCCAGCCCGCGACCGTGCGGGACCTTGGATCCACCAACGGGATCGTGGTAGACGGACAGCACACCAAACGCGCTACGCTCCGCGACGGCTCCCGGATCGTCGTGGGGAGCACCACCGTCATCTACCGCCAAGCCGAAGGGTAAGCGGGGGGCAATGTCAGAGCTGACCCTCACGGTCATGAGACTCGGCTTTCTGGCCGTCCTGTGGCTGTTCGTCATCGTGGCCGTGCAGGTCATCCGCAGCGACCTCTTCGGCACCCGCGTCACCCAGCGCGCCGCCGTCCGCCGCCCGGAGCCGCAGGCCGCCCAGCCACGCCGCCAGCCCCGCCAGCAGCCGTCCGGCGGGCGCGGCGGCCGTCAGCGCCGGGGCGCCCCCACCAAGCTCGTCATCAGCGAGGGATCCCTCGCCGGAACCACTGTCGCGCTGGCGGGCCAGACCATTACGCTCGGCCGGGCACACGACTCGACCATCGTCCTCGACGACGACTACGCCTCCGGCCACCATGCCCGGATCTACCCCGACCAGGACGGCCAGTGGATCGTCGAGGACCTCCGCTCCACCAACGGCACCTACCTGGACCGCATGCGCCTCACCGTCCCCACACCCATCCCACCCGGCACGCCGATCCGCATCGGCAAGACCGTCATCGAGCTGCGGAAGTAGGTCCGAACCCATGACGAGCGGACGTGGCCGCGTGACCGGAGGGCGGGAGCAGCGCCCATGAGCCTGTCACTGAGATTCGCCGCCGGCTCCCACACGGGGATGATCCGCGACCACAACGAGGACTCCGGGTACGCCGGGCCCCGCCTGCTGGCCATCGCGGACGGCATGGGCGGCCAGGCCGCCGGCGAGGTCGCCAGCTCCGAGGTGATCTCCACCCTCGTCCAGCTCGACGACGACATCCCCGGCCCCGACATCCTCACCTCGCTCGACGAGTCCGTGCAGCGCGCCAACGAGCAGCTGCGCTCGATGGTCGTCGAGGACCCGCGCCTGGACGGCATGGGCACCACCCTCACCGCCCTGCTGTGGACCGGCACGCGCCTGGGCCTGGTCCACGTCGGCGACTCCCGAGCGTACCTGCTGCGCGACGGCGAGCTCACGCAGATCACCCAGGACCACACCTGGGTGCAGCGCCTGGTCGACGAGGGCCGCATCACCGAGGAGGAGGCCACCACCCACCCGCAGCGCTCCCTCCTCATGCGGGCCCTCGGCAGCGCCGACCACATCGACGCCGACCTGTCGATCCGCGAGGTCCACGTCCACGACCGGTACCTGCTGTGCTCCGACGGCCTGTCCGGCGTCGTCAGCCAGGAAACCCTCCGCGACACCCTCGCCGCCTTCCACCCGCCCGCCGACACCGTCCGCGAGCTGATCGAGCTGGCGCTGCGCGGCGGCGGCCCGGACAACGTGACCGTCATCGTCGCCGACGTCGTCGACACCGACACCCAGGAGGGCGACACCCTCGCCCACCAGCTCCACGACCGCCCCCAGGTCGTCGGCGCCGTCGCCGAGTCCCAGGCCCAGCGCAACGGGGACGACAGCCACGCCCAGACCCCGGCGTCCCGCGCCGCCGTCCTCGGCCGGCCGGCCGGCCCGCCGCCCCCGCCGCCCGGCGTCCCGCCCGAGGGCTTCGGCGCCGCCTTCACCGACGGCGACTACGTGCCCCTGACGCCGCGCCGCCGCCCCTGGAAGACGGTCGGCCTGATCGCCCTCGCCCTCGCCGTGCTGGTCAGCGGCCTGTACGTGGCGTACCGCGTGACCCAGAGCCAGTACTACATCGCCGCCAACGGCGACCACGTCGCGCTCTACCGGGGCCTGAGCCAGGACCTCGGCCCGATAAGCCTCTCCAGCCTGGAGGAGGACTTTCCCGGCATCCTGCTGGACGACCTGCCCACCTCCCAGCGCACCCGCGTCGAGGAGACGATCTCCTACGACAGCCTGGAGGACGCCGAGCAGCGCATCGGCACCCTCAACGCCCAGGCCGAAACCTGCCGCCTCCTGCGCGAGCGCGACGCGGTGCAGGAAGAGTCCGGGACGGAGCAGAACCAACCGGACACCCGGCAGCGGGACCCCGACCCCAGCCAGACCAGCCCACCCGAGGAGAGCTCAGGCAGCGATCAGCAGAATCCCGGCGAGAACGCCACCCCCGACGGCTCCACAAGCCCCTCCGCCGACGGCCCGACGGACGACGCCACCACGCCGCCCGCCCTCCCGCCGCTGAGCCCGGACCAGCAGGATCTCGCCAAAGAGTGCGACATCTAGACCCCGCCCCGAGAGACGCCAAGGCATGAGCACCGGTAACACCACCGTCTCCACCGGCGGCCTCCCCAGCCGCCGCAACACCGAGCTCGCCCTGCTCGTCTTCGCCGTGCTCATCCCCGTCCTGGCCTACGCCAACGTCGGCCTCGCCAAGGACGAGGAGCTGCCCGCCGGCATGCTCGGCTACGGCCTGGGCCTCGCCCTCATCGCCGGGGTCGCCCACCTCGTCGTCCGCCGCTGGGCCCCCTACGCCGACCCGCTGATGCTGCCCATCGCCACCCTCCTCAACGGCATGGGCCTCGTCCTCATCTGGCGCCTGGACCAGGAACCCACCATCACCACGCCCGCCCTGGGCGGGCCCATGGCCGCCGACCAGCTCATGTGGTCCACCATCGGCGTCGCCCTCTTCCTCGGCGTCCTCGTCTTCCTCAAGGACCACCGCATCCTTCAGCGCTACACCTACATCTCGATGGTCGTCGCGCTCATCCTGCTCGTCGCCCCGATCTCCCCCCTCGGCCAGGAGGTCAACGGCGCCCGCATCTGGGTCGACATCCCCGGCGTCGGCTCCCTCCAGCCCGGCGAGTTCGCCAAGATCATCATCGCGGTCTTCTTCGCCGGGTACCTGATGGTCAAGCGCGACGCCCTCGCCCTGGCGAGCCGCCGCTTCGCCGGCCTGTACTGGCCGCGCGGCCGCGACCTCGGCCCCATCCTGATGATCTGGGGCCTGAGCCTGATGATCCTGGTCTTCGAGACCGACCTCGGCATGTCCCTGCTGTTCTTCGGCATCTTCGTGGTCATGCTCTACGTCGCCACCGAGCGCACCAGCTGGATCGTCTTCGGCCTGCTGCTGTCCGCCTCCGGCGCCTTCGCCGTCGCCTCGACCAACGCCAACGTCCAGGGCCGCGTCGACAACTGGCTCAACCCCCTCGCCCTGGAGAACGGCGGCGTCACCGAGACCGCCCAGTCCATGTACGCCTTCGGCTCCGGCGGCCTGCTGGGCTCGGGCCTCGGCCAGGGGTACTCCCGCCTCATCGGCGGCATCGCCACCAAGAGCGACTACATCCTCGCCACCGTCGGCGAAGAGCTCGGCCTGGTCGGCCTGATGGCCATCATCCTCCTCTACGGCCTCCTCATCGAGCGCGGCCTGCGCACGGCGCTGGCCACCCGCGACCCGTTCGGGAAGCTGCTGGCCATCGGCCTCACCGGCGTCTTCGCCATCCAGATCTTCGTCGTCGCCGGCGGCGTCACCGGCCTCATCCCGCTGACCGGCATGACGATGCCCTTCCTCGCGCAGGGCGGCTCCTCGGTCATCGCCAACTGGGCCCTTATCGGGCTCCTACTGCGCATCAGCGACACTGCTCGCCGTCCCGCGCCCGCACCGGCCTCCCCCCTGGCCGCCGAAGAGACACAGGTCGTCCGAGCATGAAGGTCGGAGCATGAAGGTCGGAGTCGGAGTCACAGCATGAACAAGCCGATGCGCCGCGTCGCCATCTTCTGCGGCCTGCTGATACTGGCCCTGCTGGTGCGCGTGAACTGGGTGCAGTTCGTCCAGGCCGACGACCTGCAGTCCGACGAGAACAACCGCCGCGTCGCCATCGAGCGCTACTCCCACCCGCGCGGCAACATCATCGTCGACGGCGAGCCCATCACCGGCTCCGAGGAGACCGACGACCCCGACTTCCGGTACCAGCGGACCTGGGTCGACGGCGAGATGTGGGCCCCGGTCACCGGCTACGCCTCCCAGGCGTACGGCACCAACCAGCTGGAGAGCATCTACGACTCCGTCCTCTCCGGCGACGACGACCGGCTGTTCTTCAACAACACCATCGACATGCTCACCGGCGAGGAGCAGCGCGGCGGCAACGTCCACACCACCCTCAACGTCGACGCCCAGCGCGCCGCGTACGAGGGCCTGGAGGCGCTGGAGGGCGACGCCAAGGGCTCGGTCGCCGCCATCGACCCGCGGACCGGCGAGATCCTGGCCCTGGCGTCCTACCCGTCCTACGACCCCTCCCGGTTCGCCGGGTACGGCGCGGACGACGAGGAGGCGTGGCAGGAGCTGTCCGACCCGGACAACCCCGACCTGCCCATGCTCAACCGCGCGCTGCGCGAGACCTACCCGCCCGGCTCCACCTTCAAGGTCGTCACCGCCGCCGCCGCCCTGGAGAGCGGCCTCGTCGAGGGCATCGACGAGGGCACCCAGACCCCCGACCCGTACCGCCTGCCCGAGACCCAGGATCTCCCGCAGAACTACATCCCCAACCCCATCCCCACCGCCGAGTGCGAGAACGCCACCCTCCGCGTCGCGCTCCAGTGGTCCTGCAACACGGTCTTCGCCAATCTCTCCGACCAGATCGGCAACGAGCAGATGAAGGAGACCGCCGAGGGGTTCGGGTTCAACGAGGAGCAGTTCGTCCCGGTGCGGGCCGAAGCGAGCGTCTTCCCGGAGGACAACCGGCCGCAGAACGCCATGGCCGGCATCGGCCAGGCCTCCAACCGCGCCACCCCCCTCCAGATGGCCATGGTCGCCGCCGCCGTCGCCAACGACGGGGTGCTCATGCAGCCCTACATGGTCGACCGCCTGGAGGCCCCCAACCTCGACGTCATAGAGCAGACCGAGCCCGACGAGCTCGGCCGCGCGATCTCCGGCGAGACAGCCACCGCGCTCCAGGACGCCATGGAGACCGTCGTCGAGGACGGCACCGGCGAAACCGCCCAGATCGACGGCGTCACCGTCGGCGGCAAGACCGGCACCGCCCAGCACGGCGTCGGCAACGAGGCGCTGCCCTACGCCTGGTTCATCTCCTACGCCATGACCGACGACGGGTCCCCCGTGGCCGTGGCCGTCGTCGTCGAGAACGGCTCGGAAGACCGCGACGAGATCGGCGGCGGCGCCCTGGCCGGCCCCATCGCCAAGAGCGTCATGGAGGCCGTCCTCAACAGCGAGGAGTGAGACGCCGACGTGACGTTCGCCACGGCCCGGCCCGCGCGCGGCCCTGACCACCGTCTTCACCCCGGCGTTCACCCCGGCGTTCACCCGGAACGCCGCAACCGGGCCCGGTGAACACACGTCATACACACGAGTGACGGCAACCCCCGGACATGCCGCCGGACCAGGTCACACGCGATACCGGTTGGATATCGGCCTGCCACCCACGACCGGCTCACCCACGACCGGCAGGTACCGTAAGCCAGGGCCGGGACCGACACCGAGAGGGCTGGAAACATGGAAGAGCCGCGTCGCCTCGGCGGGCGGTACGAACTCGGCCAGGTACTGGGCCGCGGGGGGATGGCCGAGGTCTATCTCGCCCACGACACGCGCCTTGGCCGTACCGTCGCCGTCAAGACGCTCCGGGTCGACCTGGCGCGCGACCCCACCTTCCAGGCCCGCTTCCGCCGCGAGGCCCAGTCCGCCGCCTCCCTGAACCACCCGGCCATCGTCGCGGTCTACGACACCGGCGAGGACTACGTCGACGGCATCTCCATCCCCTACATCGTGATGGAGTACGTCGACGGCTCCACCCTGCGCGAGCTGCTGCACTCCGGCCGCAAGCTGCTCCCCGAGCGCGCCCTGGAGATGTGCATCGGCATCCTCCAGGCGCTGGAGTACTCCCACCGCAACGGCATCGTCCACCGCGACATCAAGCCCGCCAACGTCATGCTCACCCGCACCGGCCAGGTGAAGGTGATGGACTTCGGCATCGCCCGCGCCATGGGCGACGCCGGCATGACCATGACGCAGACGGCCGCCGTCATCGGCACCGCGCAGTACCTCTCCCCCGAGCAGGCCAGGGGCGAGACCGTCGACGCCCGCTCGGACCTGTACTCCACCGGCTGCCTGCTGTACGAGCTGCTGGCCAACCGGCCGCCGTTCGTCGGCGACTCCCCGGTCGCCGTCGCCTACCAGCACGTGCGCGAGGAGCCGCAGCCGCCCAGCGTCTACGACCCCGAGGTCCCGGCCGACACCGACGCCATCGTGCTGAAGGCGCTGGTCAAGGACCCCGACTACCGCTACCAGAGCGCCGACGAGATGCGCGCCGACATCGAGGCGACCCTCGACGGCAGACCCATCGCCGCCGCGGCGGCCATGGGCGCCGCCCCCTACGGCTACGACGACCAGCCCACCACCGCCCTGCGGCGCGCCGACCCCCAGACCCAGCTGCTGCCGCCCGCCACCGACCCCAACAACGGCGGGTACAACGGCTACGACGACGACTACGACGGGTACGACGGCCGGGGCGACCGGCGGCAGCGCCGCCGCAACACCTCCACCATCCTGCTCGTCCTCGCCGCCATCCTCGTGCTCGTCGGCGCCATCTTCGTCGGCCGCGCCCTCTTCGGCGGCGACCCGCCCGCGAACAGCCCCACCGTGCCCGACATGCGCGGTCTCACCCTGGAGGAGGCCCAGGAAAAGGCCGACAACGGCCGCTTCGAGGTCGTGGAGGGCGACAGCCGCCCCTGCGGCGACATCGAGGAGAACCTGGTCTGCGAGACCGACCCGCCCGCGAACTCGAAGATATCCGAGGGCGGGACCGTCACCCTCATCATGTCCTCGGGTCCCGAGGCCGTGGAGGTCCCCGACGTCATCGGCGACAGCTTCGACGACGCCAAGGGCGAGCTGGAGGACGAGGGCTTCTCCGTGAAGCGTGAGGAGCAGGAGAGCGAGACCGACGAGCCCGAGACCGTCCTGGAGCAGGACCCGGCGGGCGGCGAGGAGGTCGCGCCCGAGTCCACCATCACCCTCACGGTCGCCGTCGAGCCGGAGGGCATCGAGGTGACGGACGTCGTCGGCTGGCAGCTCGCCGACGCCCAGGCCGAGCTGGAGGGCCAGGGGTTCACGGTCACCACGGAGGCCCAGGTCGACGACTCGCGCGCCGAGAACGAGGTCATCGACCAGGAGCCGAACGCCGGCGACCGGGCCGAGGAGAACAGCACCGTCCACCTCATCTACGCCGTTCCCCCCGAGACGACGGAGCCCGCGCAGGTCTCGGTGCCGGACGTCACCAACCAGCCGTACTACGAGTACGCCGAGGCGGCGATCACCGACGCCGGCCTCACCCCGGTGCTCCAGTGCACGCAGAGCACGGGCACGGTCATCGTGCAGTACACCGACCCCGGCGCCGGCACCCTCGTCGACGAGGGCAGCACGGTGAACGTCTACTGCTACGAGGACACCAGCGCCGGCGGCACCACCGGTGATCCCGGTGGCGGTACGACCGGCGACCCGGGCGGCGGCACCGGCGGCGACACCGGCACGATCTTCGGCGTCGGGTAGGCCCTGAGGGCCTCCCGCCGGACCTCCGGCGGGAGGCCGGGGCCCGGCGGAAGCGGGCGGACGCCGCGGCTAGCCGGCTTCGCGCTGGGCGTCGGCGTCCATCTCCGCCTGCATCTGCTCCGCCTCCGCCTGCATCTCCTCCGGCGGCACCTCCGTCGCCGGGGACGGCTCCATCAGCCACTCCGGGCTCGACTGCCGCTCCCACCACTTCCAGGCCAGGAACGCCCCGCCCGCGACCAGCCCCAGCACGGTCAGCCGCCGCGCCGTCCGGCGCGCCCGCGCCCGGCGTTCCCGCCGCCGCACCGCGCACCGCAGATCCCGCGGCGTGAGGTCGCCGCGCAGCGCCGCCATGGCCACCCCGGAGCGCACCCGCGCCTCCCGGCCCGCCGGGCCCGCGGCCGCCGCCGCCTGCCGCAGCCGGGGCGCCAGCCGCTCGTCGTATCCCTCGCGCGCGGCCACGGCCGCCCGCCGGGCCCGCGGCGCCACGTACGCCCCGGCCTGCCGGGCCCCGCGCGCGGCCCCCTCGCCCGCGCTCGCCACGTACGGCTTCGCCGTCTGGACGGCATGCCGGACCCCCTGCCCCGGCCTCCCGTTCGACAGCGCCTTCGTGTCGCGCTTCACGGATCCCGCCTCCTTACGTTCCGCTAGCGATTCCTTGGTGATGCTTTGTACTAGCTATTCCTCTTGTCCACTCGTGCGCAAATCATGCCGGTTCCCGGGGCGCCACACACGTGAAACGCCCAACCTGCGCCCTGGCGTGTCGCGATCTCGTGGCAGGATCGGGGACCGTCACTGAAGTAGACGGAAGGCACATCGTGGCTCAGCAGCTCTACGCCACCCTGAAGACGAACCGCGGCGACATCGAGGTCCGCCTCTTTCCGAACCACGCGCCGAAGACGGTGAAGAACTTCGTCGAACTCGCCGAGGGCACCCGCGAGTGGGTCCACCCCGAGACCGGCGAGAAGTCCACCAACAGGCTCTACGACGGCACCATCTTCCACCGCGTCATCAGCGGCTTCATGATCCAGGGCGGCGACCCCCTCGGCAACGGCACCGGCGGCCCGGGCTACCAGTTCGAGGACGAGATCCACCCCGACCTCGCCTTCACACGCCCCTACCTGCTCGCCATGGCCAACGCCGGCCCCGGCCCGAACCGCACCGGCACCAACGGCTCGCAGTTCTTCATCACCGTGGCCCCCACCACCTGGCTCACCGGCAAGCACACCATCTTCGGCGAGGTCAGCAACCCGGCGGGCCAGCAGGTCGTCGACGCCATCGTCAACGCCCCCACCGACGCGCGCACGGACCGTCCCGTGCAGGACGTGGTGATCGAGAGCGTCACGATCGACACCCGCGAGGAGTGACCCGCCGGCGCCGGGAACTATTCCGCGGCCTCGACCGTACGATCGAGGTACGAACCCGAGGGCGAGGGCGCGGAACGGTTCCCGGCACCGCCAGTACCGCCGCCTCGCGGAGACCCGCGGAAGGGACACGATGGCGCAGCAGCAGGGGCCGCAGCCCCAGCAGCCCCAGCCCGGCGTCGCCAGCTGCTACCGGCACCCCGACCAGGAGACCGGCATCCGCTGCGCCCGCTGCGACCGCCCGATCTGCCCCGCCTGCATGATCGCCGCCCCCGTCGGCTACCAGTGCCCCGAGTGCGTCCACGGCTCCGACGCCGCCCGCGCGGCGCGCGCCGCCCGGCCCCGCACCGTCGCCGGCGCCCCCGTGGCGGCCGCACCCGGCCTCGTCACGAAGATCATCATCGGCCTCAACGTGGCCGTCTTCCTGATGGCGCTCGCCGCCGGCGACCGGTTCGTCACCGACCTCGACCTCGTCGGGTACTTCTCGACCCCCTGGGGCTCCGAGGGCGTGGCCGACGGCGAGTGGTACCGGATGCTCACCTCGGCGTTCCTCCACGACCGGATCTGGCACATCGGCCTCAACATGCTGGCCCTGTGGTTCCTCGGCCCGCCCCTGGAGGCCGCCCTCGGCCGCACCCGGTATGTGGCGCTCTACCTGATCTCCGCCCTCGCCGGCAGCACCCTCGCCTACCTCCTCACCCCCGCCGACCAGGGCTCGCTCGGCGCCTCTGGCGCGATCTACGGCCTCTTCGGCGCCACCGCCGTCCTCATGCGCCGCCTCAACCACGACATGCGGCCCATCGTGGTGCTGCTCGCCATCAACCTGGTGCTGAGCTTCACCTGGAGCAACATCTCCTGGCAGGCCCACATCGGAGGGCTGATCGCGGGAACGGCGATCGCCTACGCTATGGTTCACGCACCGCGCGAGCGGCGCACTCTGGTTCAGGCCCTCGCCTGCGCCGCACTCCTGCTGATCATCGCCGTCGCGTGCGCCGTGCGGACCGCCGCGCTGATCTAAGACGGCCGCCCCAAGTTTTCCACAGCCCGTGCCCGATCTTGTGCATGGGGTGGAACGCAGGGATCACAGGGGGTCCGTCGGGGCGTTACCGCAGGTGAAACGGCCCCCTGAGCCGAGTCGCCGCGCCTTGGCAGCCCGCGGCCACACCGAGTTATCCACACAGTTCGTGTGACCATGTGGAAAACATCGGTGACGGAGGTCACTTCCACTGCGTGGAGACGACGAACCCGACGGCGATGAAGCCGAAGCCGACCACGATGTTCCAGTTGCCGATGGCATCGACCGGCAGGTCGCCCTGCGTGACATAGAACACCACGATCCAGGCGAGCCCGATCACGAACATCGCCAGCATCAGCGGAGCCACCCACCGGCGGCCGCCTGCCCTCATGTCGATCTTCGTGGGCTGCCGCCTCTCCGGCGGAGAGTAGGTGTCCGACTTCTTCTTCCTGATCCGTGACTTCGGCACGAGAGGTACTCCTGTCGATCGCGCTTTACGGGCGCACCGAGCAACGCGTAGCTGGGGGATCGTCGGTTAGCGTAGTGCGTCCGGAGCCGATAAAGCAGCCCAGGGGCGGGTACGGGCACCGACGGTGCTCCAATGACCCGAACCACTCTGGTGTTTTGGCCTCTCGTCGTACGCTTGGGTCACACGTGGGACGGAGGAAGGTAAGGAACCATGTACGGCTGGATCTGGCGGCACCTGCCGGGCAACGTCCTGGTGCGATCGCTGATCTCAATCGGCTTGGTCCTCGGGGTCATCTACCTCCTCTTCCAGTACGTCTTTCCCTGGGCGGAGCCAATCCTGCCCTTCGGCGAGTCCGCCATCGAGGACTGAGCCGACGCGGGCGACCCCGCGACCCGATCAACGACGAGGAAGCGCAGCCGATCATGAGAAGCGACACCGCCCCCGCACCGCGCCGCATCCTCGTCGTCGACAACTACGACAGCTTCGTCTACAACCTCGTCCAGTACCTCTACCAACTCGGCGCCGAATGCCAGGTGCTGCGCAACGACGCCGTCACCACCCGGCACGTGGCCGAGGGCGGCTTCGACGGCGTACTGCTCTCCCCGGGGCCGGGAACGCCCGAGCAGGCGGGCGTCTGCATCGACATGGTCCGCCACTGCGCGGCGGCGCGTACGCCCGTCTTCGGCGTCTGCCTGGGCCTGCAGGCCATGGCCGTCGCCTACGGCGGCGTCGTCAGCCGCGCGCCCGAACTGCTGCACGGCAAGACCTCCGAGGTGACCCATGTCTCCTCCGGCGTCTTCGACGGGCTGCCGAGCCCGCTGACCGTCACCCGGTACCACTCGCTGGCCGTGGCCGAGGGCACGGTGCCGGAGGAGTTCGAGGTCACGGCCAGAACGGCGGGCCGCGGCGTCATCATGGGCCTGCGCCACCGCGAACTCCCCGTGGAGGGCGTGCAGTTCCATCCCGAGTCGGTCCTCACCCAGGGCGGCCACCGGATGCTCGCCAACTGGCTCACCACCTGCGGCGACCCCGGCGCCGTCGCCCGCTCCCACGGGCTGGCCCCCGTCGTGGGCCGCGTGGGCCACCAGGAGCCGGTGGCGTGACCACGGGGCACCCGGGAGGGGGGCGGGGGTGGGGGCCGGAGGACGACCCCTACGCCGCGCAGCCGGGTGAGCCCAGCACCGCGTACGGCGGCTACGACCCCCTTACGGACCCCCTCACGGACCCCCTGCCGGGGGCCGGGCACGGCGGGGACTACGACTCGTACGGCCCGCACGACCCGTACGGCCCGCAGGGCCCGTATGACCCGCAGGCCTACGGGTCCGAGGCGGCGTACGGGGCGCAGCAGCAGCCGTACGACCCGGCGGACTGGCAGGAGGCGTACACGCCGCCCACGGACGGCGGCCAGCCCTCCTGGGGCGGCACGGCCGAGGAGGGCGCCTACCCGCCGCCGGGACATGGCGGCGAACCGGCGGCCTGGGGCAACCCGGCGGCGGCGGACGCCTACCCCTCGCCGGACGGCGCCGGGTACGCCCCCGCCTGGGACGGCACGACCGGGACCGAGGAAACGCCGCCACCACCGGGCGAAGCGGACGCCTGGGGCACGACGGGAGGCGGCACGGCGCAGCCGGACGCCCTCCCGGGACCGACCGGCGGCGGACGCGCCGCGCGCCGCCGCGCGGCGGCAGCGGCGGAGGCCTCCGCGGCGGACGCCGGCGGCGAACCGGACGCCTGGGGCACCACCACCGAGGCCGTCCCACCCCCGACGCCCACCGGCGGCCGGGCCGCCCGGCGCAGGGCGGCCGCGGCCGATGGCGCAGCCGCCGCGCCACCCCCGGGCGGCCGGGCCGCGCGCCGCCGCGCGGCGGCCGGGGCGGAGCCGGACGCCTGGGGCGACACGGCCGGGAGTCCAGCCGGGAGTCCAGCCGGGAGCCCAACGGAAACACCCGTCGGCGAGGGCCGGGCCGCGCGCCGCCGCGCCGCGGCGGGCGCCGGCCGGGACGGCGGCGACCCGGAGACCGTCGGTCTGCGCCGGCCCGGCGGCGGGGCCACGCCGCCGCCACCCGGCGGCGGCAGGGCCGCGCGGCGACGGGCCGCTCGGGGCCCGGCCGCGGCCCCGCCGGTCGAGCCCCCTCCCGACGCCGGCCGCGCCGCCAGGCGCAAGGCCGCGAAGGCCGCGGCCAAGGCCGCCCGTCAGACCGGGACGGCGATCTCCAACGTCATCGGCGAGCTGTTCATCACCACCGGCGTGCTGCTCCTCCTCTTCGTCGTCTACCAGCTCTGGTGGACCAACTACGAGGCCAAGGCGAACGCCAACCGCGAGCGCGAGCAGCTCCAGGAGCAGTGGGAGAACGGCGGCGGCGACGGCAACGGCGGCGGCGGGAGCGGCCCCGACGGCCCCGGCGGCGCCCTCGGCCCCTTCTCGCCGGGCGAGGAGTTCGCCATCCTCTACATGCCCACCCTCGACGTGGCCGTCCCCATCGCCGAGACGACCGACGAGAACGACGTCCTCGACGAGGGCATGGTCGGCCACTACGCGGAGGAGGACGGCCTGCCGACCGCCATGCCCTGGGACGACGAGGGCAACGTCGGCCTCGCCGGGCACCGCAACACCCACGGCGAACCGTTCCGCTACATCAACCAGCTCGACCCCGGCGACCCGATCATCATCGAGACGCAAGACGCCTACTACACCTACGAGATGGCCAGCCGTCTCGACCAGACGGACCCCTCCAACACCGACGTCCTCGACCCGATCCCGACCCAGGGCGGATTCGACGAGCCCGGGCGTTACATCACTCTCACCACCTGTACGCCGGAATTCACCTCCACGTACCGTCTTATTGTCTGGGGGCAGATGGTCGAGGAGCGTCCGCGCGCGGAAGGCATGCCGGATGCCCTCGTCAACTGACCCGAGACGCTGAACGAGAGCGGAGGACACCGGCGGTGCCGGAGGAGAGCACGGAGCACGAGGAGCCGCACGGCACCACGACGCCGACAACACCACCATCGCGACGCGGGCGGCGGCGGATCGCCGCCGTGGTCGGGGTCATCGGCGAGCTGATGATCACCGGCGGCGTCCTCATAGGGCTCTTCGTCGCCTACTCCCTCTGGTGGACGAACATCGTCGCCAACCAGGAGGCCGAGCGCGACAGCGACGCCGTCCGCGAGTCGTGGGAGGCGGCCCCGGACGACGGGGACGACGCGACCGAGGTGCCGGCGTTCGACCCGGAGGACGGCATCGGCTTCCTGCACGCGCCGTCGATGACCGGCGACGACATCCTCGTCAAGGAGGGCGTGGACCTCGACACCCTCAACGGCGGCGTCGCCGGGTACTACGACACGCCCGTGGAGTCCGCGATGCCGTGGGAGGAGGAGGGCAACTTCTCGCTCGCCGCGCACCGGGACGGGCACGGGGCGAAGTTCCACAACATCCACCACGTCGAGGAGGGCGACCCGATCGTCTTCGAGACGCGGAACAACTGGTACGTCTACCGCGTCTACGCCATCCTCCCGGAGACCTCGAAGTACAACACCGGCGTGCTGGCCCCCGTCCCCGAGGAGTCCGGCCGCACCGAGGCGGGCAACTACATCACCCTCACCACCTGCACGCCGATCCTGAGCTCCGACTACCGGTACGTGGTCTGGGGGGAGCTGGAGCGCGTCGAGCCGATGGGCCCCAAGCGCACGCCGCCGCCGGAGCTGCGCGGGGAGGAGTGACCTGCGCGACGGGCGGCGGGCCGTCTTCGGCGTAACGCCTCAGCAGCGGCATGTTGACGCGGCGTCGCGGGCGGTCAGGCGTCCAGGTCGTCATCGAGCAGCGCGAGGTCGGGCGGCACGAGGGTCGTCGACTCGACGAGTCCCTTCAGGAGGTTGTGCTTGAGGGTGTTGTCGGAGGCGCCGCGCGGGTGGTTCTCGCGCAGGTCGTAGGGAAAGTCCCCGCTTCGCTCCAGGCGGTTGCGGACGTCCTCGATCCGGTGGGCGATCCTCGGTTCGGTCCACCGGCCCTCCGGCTGGAGGTAGCGGAGCTGCTCGGCGGCCTGGCGGTACGACAGCGGGCGGGGCTGCGCCTCGTACAGCAGGTAGTGCTGGCCGAGGACGACCAGGAGGAGGCGTTCGTCGTCCTCCAGGTGCCACCGCTTGGGCGGCACGGTGCGGGCGCTGCGACGCGAGCCGGGGCCGGGCTCGTCGTGGTCGGTGACGTACAGCTCGACCAGGTGCTCGCGGTAGCCGGAGCCGCGCACGAAGACGGGCGTGTAGCCGGCGTCGAGGGGGATCGGCTCGGTGGCGGCGTGCATCATCTGGCCGCGCGGCAGGCGGACGAGCTGCTGCCCGGTGTTCCGCAGCCACCAGTGGCTGTCGCGGTACGCCAGCTCGCCGTGGCGGCGGCTGACGCGCAGGTCGTCCTCGCCGACGGGGAGGTCCACCTCGGGCTGCTCGCCGCGGCCGAAGCGGATGACGCGGCCGTGCTGGGGGGCGATCCTGATGCCGCCCGACAGGGAGCGCGCGTGGAGCGTGCCGGGCCGCGAGGGTGGGGCACCGTGGGCCAGGCTGTCGCGTCGTCTCATCGCCGGTCTCCTTCCGGATGGGTCGTTCCCACCCCACTCTCCCGGGCGTTCTCGGGACCCCTCACCGGACGCCCCGGATACAACGGCGTCATGAAGACGACTGCGAAGCAGAGGACGACGGGGACGAGGCTGGCCGCCGCCGCGGGCGTGGGGCTGGCGCTGGCGCTGGCGCTGTCCGGCTGCGGCTCCGAGGACGGGTCGGGGGACGGGTCGCGGGACGGGTCGGGGAACGGCGCGGCCGGGCCGGAAGAGACGGAGGCAGAGGGGGACGAGGCGCGGGAGCCGGCGAAACAGCCGCCGTCGCCGTCCGAGGAGGAGACCTCCGAGGAGCCGCCGCCCGAGGAGGAGCCCGAACCCGAGCCGGAGCCGGAGCCGTCCAACGACGGCGGCGGCGGGGGCGGCGGGGGCGGCGGGGGCGTAGATGCCTGCTATGACCTGGACTGCGAGATCACCGTGACGGAGGGCACGGACATTCCCGCCGACGGCACGTACGGGATCACGCTGGTCACCGTCGCGAGCGTCAGCCCGGAGGACGTGACCATCGAGGCCACCGGTCCCGGCATCGGCCTGGGATGCGGGGGCTCGTCGCCCGGAAGCTGCGGAATGAACGGCGTCCAGGTCGACTTCGAGGTGATCGGCGCCGACAGGGTAGCCCTGTCCTTCACTCCCTGAGTATCAGCCCGCCGTCACAGGTCGAGTTCCGCGAGGTCCGGCGGGACGAGGGTGGTGGAATCGACCAGTTCGGTCAGGAGGTTGTGCATGAGGGTGTTGTCGTAGGCGCGGCCGTTGTCCGTGTCCGGCACCAGCGGGCGGCGCACCCTGCCGCTCTCGTGGAGGCGCTTGCGCACCGCGTAGAGGATGTCGTCGACCCGGCGTGTGGTCCACGGCCGCTCCGCGTCGGGGAAGAGGATGTTCAGCTGCTCCACCACGCGCCGTCGCGGCAGCGGGCGCGCGTCCGGCTCGTAGCGGATGTAGTCCTGGCCGAGGACGACGAGGACATGGCGTTCCTCCTCCTCGAGGTGCCACCGGCTCGGCTTGATGGTCGGGGCCCCGGCCCGGGATCCGGGGCCGTCGTGCTCGTGGTCGGTGACGTACAGCTCCAGGACGTGCTCCCGGTAGCCGGTGCCCTGGACGAAGACGGCCGTGTAGCCGGGGGAGAGCGGTATGGGGTCCGTGGTGGCGTGCATCTTGCGGCCGGAGGGCAGTCGCAGCAGCCGGTCTCCGTCGTTGCGCAGCCACCAGCTGCGGGCGTCGTAGCGGACGGCGCCGTGGGCGCGGCTGACCCCCAGGTCGTCGCGGCAGACGGGCACGAAGTCCGCGCGGGTCTCCTCGGCGCGCCCGAAGCGTACGGTCCGGCCGGGGATGGGCGGGACCTTCAGGCCCCCGGCCAGCGACCGCGCGTGGAGCGTGCCGGGCGGCCCGTACTCGGCGTCGGTGAGGTGGGCCAGGCTGCGTGTCATCGCTGTTCTCCCAACGTTCGCGGTTCCTCGTCGCGGTCGCTCCAGACTGCGCCGTGGCCGCGGGGATCCCTCTCTTGTACGCTTCCCGCCACGCTCCGTTACGATGACGCCGCCGCGCTGGCGGCCGCGGCGAGGGTGGAGGCCGTCTCGCACAGGCGGCTTGCCGGCTCCTCGCCGTCCACCACCAGCTGCACCATCTCGACGACGTCGTGGCCCCCCGAGCTCTCGTAGGAACGGTGTTCCACCCGCACCATGCACGTTCCCGGGCCGTCCCCCTCCGGCATGACGACGGCGTCGCGGCCGGCGAGGCGGGTGGGCGTGCCCTCGCCGTAGTACAGCGAGCCCCCCTGGTCGAACCGGAGGTTCACCAGCAGATCGTGGCTGGTGCTTCCCCATTCGCACTCCCAGTTGCCGTAGCCGACCTCGGGGTCGGTCACGTCGACGCCGGGGATGACGGCGGCCAGGTCCCGGCCGGTGAGCAGCGTGCAGGCGTCCCGTCTGGCCAGCGAGTCCGGCGCGAGGGAACGCCGGTCGAGCTCGCGCCCGGCGTCCCGGGCCTCGGCGATGGCGGCGGCGGCCGACTCGGTCGCGGTGTCGGCGATGTCGCACAGCGCGGGCTCCGGCTCGCTCGCGTCGGCGACGATCCAGACCACGGTGTCGCGGACCGGGCTCGGCAGCGTCAGCCCCCGGACGCACTCCTCCGCCTCCTCCGGGTGCGCCACCACGTCGATGCCGTGGAGGGTGCGTGCCTGTGCTGGCCCCTCCCCGAGCGAGCCCTCGTCGAAGTAGGCCTGGAGGTCGATGGAGGTGTCGTCCTCGTTGCCCTCCGGGTAGACGAGGAGGTCGCACCGCTCGAACTGGCCGTACGCCGGGTCGATCTGGGTGCTGCCGAAGCGGGCGAGCGGGACGGCGTCGAGGAGGGAGCAGGGGTCGGCCGTGTGCGGGTCGCCGAGGACGGAGACGGGCGTCCCGGGGTCGTCGTCGCGGAGCTTGAGGGCCGCGGCCCCCGCGGCGACGAGCACCAGGGCCAGGGCTGCGGCAGTCAGGTGCGTCCGGCGGCGGCGCCACCAGGGGCGGCGTTCGCCCGCGGGCGCGTTGGCGGGGGAGTCGTGGCCGGGGTCCTCCTCCGGCGGCTTCGGCGACTCCGGCGCCCGTGGCGACTCCGGCGCCTGTGGCGTTCGGGCGGGGAGGGCGGAGCGGCGTGGCGGCGGCGCCGTGCGGTCCGCGATGGCCTCCAGGAGTGCCTTGGCCGCGGCGGCGTCGGGCCGCCGCGCCGGGTCGGGCCGCAGCATCGCGTCGAGCGCCTGGCGCAGCGGCCCGACCCTGTCGTCGATGTGGACGACGCCGTGCTCGGCCCGCCAGGCCGCGAAGCGCTCCGCGCGCTCCCCGTCCGGCTCCTCGCCGCTGTCTTCCCCACCGTCGCTGCCGTCGCTGCCGTCGCTACCGTCGCTGCCGTCGTCGCCGTCGTCGCCGTCGTCGCGCTCGACGGGGTCGCGCGGGGGCGATCCGGTGACCAGCGCGTGGAGCGTCGTTCCCAGGGTGAAGATGTCCGAGGCGGGCAACGGCGCGCGGCCGAGGAGGAGTTCGGGGGGCGCGAACGGGACGGTGAAGCTCAGCGGCCCGTTCCGGGTGTCCCGGCTCTCCATGCGGAACGCGGCGCCGAAGTCGAGCAGCTTGGCGTCGCCCCGCTCGGTGAGACCGATGTTGGCGGGCTTGACGTCGCAATGGACCAGGCCCGCCTTGTGGAGGGTGGTCAGCGCGTCCGCTATCTGCGCGCCGACGCGCGCGGCCCGTCCCGGGGGCATCGTGCGCTGGTCGAGGCTGCCGCCCCTGACGAACTCGAGGACGAGCCAGTCGGATCCGCCGAACGCCTCGTCGTGGAAGAGGGTGACCACGTGCGGGCTGTCGATCCCGGCCACGGCCCGCGACTCGGCGCCGACGTCCGGGGTGGGCTTGAGGACCACCTGGCGTCCCTTGGCCTTCTGGTGGGCGAGCCACACCTCCCCGCTGCGGCCCTCGCCGACGACTCGGATGAGTTCGTACCGGTCGTACCGGCCCTCGACGACTTCTCCAGGTCGCACCGGCCTGGCCCCTTCCCCTCACTCACCGTTGATGGCAGGAACATAGTGGGTGAGGGGATCGACGCGGGCTTGCGGGGAGGAATAAGCACCTGCGGAGGCGTCCATTTACATCAGGCCCACGCGCGTGGGCGACGTGTGGAGGCCCTACCGCCCTGCTGCCTCCGCCTCCCGCGTCGGTTCGACGTTCGTCAGGCCGCTGCCGGCGTTGCTGACCGTGTTGTCGGCGTGGACGAGGTTCGGGTTGTCGCCGCAGTCCTCGGGGTCCTCGATGTTGATGGCGTAGCCCTCGGCGCCGCCGAGGTCGGAGTCGTTGGCGCGGAAGACGTTGCCGCAGCCGTAGCCCTCGACGATGATGTGCGTCTGGAAGCCGTCCTTCAGCTCGCCGTCGCCGCCGAAGGTGCCGGTGTTGCCCTCGATGAGGTAGTGGAGGCCCTTGACGTCCATCCAGGAGTCGGCGTAGTTCTCGCCGGATATGCCGTCGCCGTCGAAGGTGTTGCCGCTGACGACGCCGTCCTCGGTGCCCTCCTTGATGTCGATGTGCTCGGCGGTGACGTTCGGGCCGATGGTGTTGTTCAACGCCTGGTTGCGGTCGCTGCGGTCGGGGCCCTCGCCGCCGTTCTCGCCGAAGTCCTCCCAGTTGCTCTCCGCGGAGCCGAAGTAGATGCCCTCGCCGTACTGGGGCTGTTCGAGGCCGGTGTCGTGGATGACGGAGTTCTGGATGACGTTGTCGGAGCTGGAGGTGCGGAAGTGGACCGCCTCGGCGGCCACGTCGTACACCTCGACGTCGTCGATGGTGACGTGGTCGGCCTCGTCGAGCACGATGCCCTTGGAGGCGTCGGCGACGGTGAAGCCGGTGAGGTTCCAGTGGTCGGCGCCGTCGAGGTGGAGGCCGTAGCCGTCGCCGTTGGACAGGACGGCGTCGCGGGGGCCGGTGAGGGTGAGGGGCGCGTCGGCGGTGCCGGAGGCGGTGGGGGCGAAGTCTCGCTCGTCGCCCTCGTAGTCGCCGGGGGCGAGGCTGATCGTGTCGCCGGGCTCGGCGTCGTCCAGGGCCTGGGACAGCTCGTCGGCGGTGCCGACCTCGATGGTGCGCGCCGCCTCGGCGCCCGTCGCGAACGGGGCCGCGAGCGCGGCGGTGCCGGCGGTGGCCGCCGCGACGGCGGCGAGGAGGATGACGGGTCGGTGGGTGCGCGTGGTCACGCTGCTCCTTGGTCCTTGTGGGTGTGTGGTCCTTGTGGGTGTCTCAGGGCTGGCCGCCGGGCTCGGGGCCCTCGTAGCCGGGGAGGGAGGAGTCGTCGATGCCGACCCAGTAGCCGATGCCCGGGTCGTAGGCGTTGTCGTCCGTCACGCGGGCGCCGGTGGAGCCGATGGCCAGGCCGATGGCGTGGTGTGTGGGGGCGGCGAAGGTGTTGCCGCTGATGGTGACGTTCCGCACGTCCTCGAACATCAGGGCCTGGGAGGCGTCGAGCGTCTCGAAGTAGTTGTCGCGGATGGTGAGGTCGGAGGTGGTGCCCTCGCCGTCGCCCTCGCCGTCGTTGGGGCCCTCGGCCATCAGGCCCATGTTGTCGATCTCCTCGCAACGGTTGCCCTGGATGAGGACGTCGCGGCTGGGCGGGGAGTCGCTGGCGTAGGTCTGCATGCAGTCGGCGTGGGCGCCGGTGCTGTTGTCGGTGCCGGTGATGGTGTTGTTGAGGATCGTCAGGTCGCTGCCGAAGAAGCGGATGCCGTCGCCGTCGCCGCCCTGAGGGCTGGTGATGGTGGTGTCCCGCAGGGTGATGCCGGTGCCCTCCATCCATACGCCGGGCGCCTCGGGTTCGTCGAGGACGAAGCCGCGGACGACGACGTGGTCGGCCTCGATGTCGATGCCGCGGACGGCGCCGTTGCGGCCGCGGTAGGTGACGGGATCGGCGGCGGTGCCGCCGTGGGTGATGACGAGGCGTTCGCCGGCGAGGTCGCCCGCGAAGCAGACGACGTCGCCGGGGGCGGCGGCGGACGCCTCGTCCGGTGTGTCGACGAGGAGGGTGCAGTCCGGGGCGCCGGACGCTGCTGCCGCGTCCTGGGTGTCCGCGGCCTCCGCGGCGCTGGCCGCGCTGGACGCGCCTAACGCCTGCCAGGCGCAGGCGAGTACGCCCGCGAGGGCGGCGCAGCCGAGGACGATGCTTCGTGTCGCGTGCATGGCACCGACGCTAGCCGCGCGGGGCGGGACCCTTCCCATGCCCCGGGGCCCGCAGGCTAGCCCGCCGACTGGACCGTGCTGATGTCGCCGAGGTCGGGCGGCGGCAGGGGCTCGGGCATCATGCCCTGGAGCTCCATGTTGATCGAACGCAGCCGCTCCTGCTGGTCGGCGTCCCGCGCCCGGCGGCCCTCGGCGATGAGGCGGTCGGCGCGGGCCGGGTGCCGCATCTGGTCCCGGCTGCGCGCCAGGCTGTCGAAGACGAGCGGCTGGAGCACGCCCGCCCGGTCCAGCACCCGCATGGCGTGCTCGCGCAGCCGCCCCGTGCGCTGCCGCAGCAGGTCCGGATCGCGCGCCTCGATCGCCTCGGCGATCTCCCGCTCGTAGATCGGCAGATCCTCGCGGTCGCGCGCGCTGCCGTGGGCGATGACCAGGTCGCGGGCCTCGGTCATCACCGACTCGGCCTCGCGCACCAGCGCAGGCCAGGCCAGCTCGTCCTCCACCTCGTCCAGCGCCAGGCACAGCGTCAGCAGGCAGGCGTGGGCCCGCGCCGCCTCGCCCGCGTCGGCGCGGGCCGCCGCCACGGCCCGGTCCAGCTCGCCGACCAGGTCCTCGTCCTCCACGCGCGCCAGCTGCATGTCGGCGACGGGGCTGTCGGAGGGCGCCGCGCGGTGGCGGGCGCGCAGCGCGGCGAGGCGGGCGCGTTCGGCGTCCGCGTCCGCCGCCAGCCGCTCGTGGTCGATGACGGGCTCGCTCAGCAGGCTCAGGGTGGTCTCGAACGCCTCGTCCAGCAGCGGCACGAAGGCGCTGACCTTCACGAGACGGGAGGCGTCGATCTCGATGGTGAGCTTCACCTCGCTGCCGGCCGGCACGGTGCGGTGCACCAGGTCGGCGCCGACCTCGATGCGGCCGATCACGCGGTTGCGGTCGGCGCGCGGGCGTTCGCCCTCCAGCACCGGGATGCGGATCAGGCCGCCGCCGCTGCCCCGGTCCACGCTGACGGTGGTGCGCAGCGGCGCGGTGCGGCGCACCGGGAGGCGGGCGCCGCGTTCGACGAGCGGGCGGACGGCGTTCCCCGCGAGGCCGACGCCGATGGCGTGGGTGAGCATCGGGTCGGTCTCCACCGAGCCGACGGTGTAGGTGAGGTGGCCGGGCGTGATGGGCTGCCGGGTGCCGGTGGCGTCGGTGAGGTGGATGTCGTAGACGTTGCGGCGGCCGGGCTCGGCGCGCAGCGTGCAGGTGAACGCCCCGCGCTCGGTGAGCGCGATGCGGCCCGAGCGCCACTCCTGGGAGACCAGCTCGACCGACATGCCGGGCGGAGGGTCCTGCCGCTCGGCGGTGCGCACCCTGCCGACCACCACCGGGTCCAGGTCGGGGCTCACGCGCGGGTACTCGCAGCGCACGGCGTACGCCCCCGGGGGCGCGGCCGGGGCGCCCGCCGCCGCGTGCCGTTCGGGCAGGGCCTGCGCCCCGGCGAAGATCGCGGCGCCGCGCGCCACGACCGTCATGGGGTCGTGGGCGAAGTCCAGCGGGATGCCCAGGCCCTCGCGGGGGTCGGCCAGCCGCTGGCGCAGGTAGGGCATGGCGGTCTGGCCGCCGGCCATCAGCACCTTCTCGACGTCGTCCGGGCCGATGCCCAGCTCGCCCAGGGCGGCGCGGCAGAGGTTGACGGAGCGGGTGACGAGCGGCTCGGCGAGGCGTTCGACGTCCGAGCGGCGCAGCTCGACGTCGACGTCGTAGCGGCGGCGTTCTGCGTCGGGCAGTTCGACGAAGACGTCGGCGGTCTCGGCGCGGGAGAGCCGGATCTTGGCGGTCTCGGCGGCCTGCTTGAGCTTGGCGACGGCCGCGTTCCAGCGCGGGTTGCCGCGCGCGAGCCCTGCCAGCTGGGGCACCTGGCGGACGGCGGCGGGGATCAGCAGCTCCTCCACGATCTGCCAGTCGATGAGCTTGCCGCCCAGGTAGTTGTCGCCGCCGTGGCCGACGACGGAGAACTCGCCGTCGCGCAGCCGGATCACGGCGGCGTCGAAGGTGCCGCCGCCCAGGTCGTACACCAGCCAGGTGGCGTTCTCCTCGGTGGCCTGGAAGCCGTAGGCGTGCGCGGCGGCGGCGGGCTCCTGGAGCAGCGGGGTGTGGTCCAGGCCCGCCAGGCGCGCGGCGCGCTCGGTCGCCTCGCAGGCGCTGAGGTCGAACGCCGCCGGCACGGTGATCACGGCGGCGCGGACCTCCTCGCCGAGGCGGGCGGCGGCGTCCGCGCGCAGCGACTTGAGCACCTCGGCGGACAGTTCCTCGGGGGTCATGGTGCGGCCGGAGTCGGCGAAGCGCTTGTCCTGCCCGGCGGTGCCCATGCGCAGCTTGAACTCGGTGCAGGCGTTGCCCGGGTCGGACTCGCCGCGTTCGCGCGCGGGGGCGCCGACGAACAGCCGCTCGCGGCGGTCGATCCACACGGCCGACGGCGTCGTCTCCTGCCCCTCGTTGTTCTTGATCACCTCGGTGCTGACGCCGTTCAGGACGGCGACGGCGCTGTTGGTGGTGCCGAGGTCGATCCCGACGTCAATCGTCGTCCTGCTTCTCACTGTCCTTGTCCTTCTCCTCGTCAAGGGGTATGCCGACGATGACCTCGCCCCTGGCCAGGGCCTCGCCGTGCAGGTAGACCGCCGGGCGGACGGTCTCGATGACCTCCTCGCGGGCGAGCCCCGGCGTCGGCTGGTACGCCAGCACGCGCAGCCGCATCCCGGGGTCGAACGCCGTGCCCTCGAAGCCGCGCATGGTGAACCCCGCCTCGGCGAGCGCGTCCGCCACGCCCTGCGCGTGCCGCCGCACGGCGGCGGGGGTCGCGTCGGCGTGCGCCTCGACGCGGGCGGCGAGCCGCCACACGGCGGTGGCGACCTCGGCGAGCGCGGCGGGGTCGAGGGCGGCGGGGTGGGTGTTCTGGTTCGTTCGGTCCATTGGATTCAGGGGGTTCGCAGGGTTCATTGGGTTCATTGGGTTCATCGCGTTCAACGGGTTCATGAGCGCGGCTCGCATGCCATCAGCCGGCCCTCAGCGGTGCCGGCCGCCGCCGGTGGGGGTCCCCGGGGCTCGGCTCCGAGCCGGGTTCGGTCCCGCGGGGCGAGGGGGAGCGCGGCGTGCGGCGCGCCGCCGTGCCGCGCACCCGCGAGACCCGGACCGGCCGGGCCGCGGCGGAAGGCGTCGGCGCGGGCGCCGAGGGCGAGTGCGGGTAAGGGGGCGGGGGCGAGTGCGGGGGCGGGGCAGCCGGGTGCCCCGGCACTCGGCCCGGCCCCGGTCCCGGTCCGGTCGCGATCTCGGCGAGGACGTCGATGTTCTGCTGGATCACCGACCGTCCCTCCGCGCCGACCGCTACCGGCAGCGTCTTCCGGAACCCGGCGAGGGTTCGCGGGGTGTCGTGCGTGGCGTTGAAGTAGACCGTCAGCAGCTGGCAGGCCGCCGCGGCCACCGCGTCGTGGATCTCGTCGATCTCCGCCGCGCCCGGCTCGGGCACGTCCAGGCCGCGCAGCTCGCGCAGCAGCGGCGCGGCCTCCTCCAGCATGCGTTCGGCGTTCGCCGCGCCGCCGGCCGGGGCGCGCTCGCCCTCCTCGATCACCTGCTGGCAGCTCAGGCCCACGACGTTCGCCAGCAGCACCGCCAGGTTCCGCTCGATGGGCGCGCGGGCGTGCGGCGTGGCGGCGATCTCGCGGGCGGCGCGCAGCTGGCCGGTCAGCTCCCTCAGCCGCGGCGCGGGCGGCTCGGCGTCGGCGGGCCGGGGCGCGTTCGCGGCGGTGACGACGCAGGACAGCGCGGTGGCGGCGACGGCGTCGGCCGCGCCCGCGGCGACGGGGTGCGTCTCGCCCAGCACGGCGCCCAGCAGCCGCAGCTCGGGGGCGGACTCGGCCAGCAGCGTGGCCCCCGCCCGGTCCAGCGCCGCGGGGGCGGCGTCGGGGGGGCGCGCCCCGGCCTCGGTGCGCAGCCGGATCCGGGTGGCGATCGGCGCGGTGGCCTCGCGCAGCGCCGCGTCCGCGCCGGCGCCGCCGTCCGGGTCGAACTCCCGCATCAGCGCCACGTGCTGCCGCGCCACCGTCTCGGCGCCGCCCTCGGCCGCGCCGACCGCCAGCCGCGCGTGGACCGCCAGCAGCAGCGCCGGCAACGCCGCGCGCAGCGCCGACGCGCTCACCGCACGCAGCCGCGGGTCGCCCAGCGCCGCGATCCGCCGCTCGAGCCAGCGCCAGCAGCCGTCGTCGCGCAGCACCCCCCGCCAGTGGCGGTACGCTCGGCGCCACTGCCGGTGCCGCTGCGCCGAGCCGACGACGGGGCGGCGGCCGTCCAGCAGCTCGGCGTGGCGCAGCACGGCGAGGTTGTGGACGGCGATGCCGCACCGCTCGTCGGCGGGGGAGTGCGCCAGCCGCTCCCACAGCACCGGGTCGCCCTCGCCGTCCCCGGGGGCGTCGGGCAGCGGCCAGATCCAGAAGAACTCGTCCACCACCCGCGCCACCGGGTCGTCCAGCCGCCGCAACGCCTCCCGCACCGCCGCGTGGTCCGGCGGCGGGCGCAGCGGCAGCCACGGCGCCGCCCCCGCCGGCACCTCCACCCCCAGCGCCTCCGCGGCCCGCACCTCCTCGCCGCGCCGCCGCACCTGACGCGCCGTCGCCGTCACCGGCAGCCCGCCGACACGGAAGGCGTTACGCCGGTACAGCTCCGGATCGGCCTCCACGACCCCGGCCAGCCACGGCGGCACCCCGAACCCCTCACGCACCATCCACCCGTCACTCCCCTCCCTCAGCCGGAGTTCAGGCCGCGCCCGGCGTCGCTCGGGTCCCATGGGCGCCGACCCCGTACAGAATGAGCTTGCCCCAGCCCTGGGTCGCGTCCGCGTCCGGCTCCCTCATGTGCGAAACCGTAGCCCCAGACCGTCGGGAGGGGTCCCGTCTCCCGGCGGCCTCCGCCGGGCCGGGCGGCGCCGGCCAGCCGCCGTCCCGCCGCCGCCCGGGGCGGCGGCGAGAGCGGCACGCTACGCCCCCTCCCGCTCCATGCGCCGCGCCCGCTCCGCCAGCAGCGGCAGGCTCGGCACCCGCATCTCGCCGCGCCCCCGCTCCACCAGGCTCTCCCGCTGCAGCACCCGCAGCGTCCGCACCGCCGACTCCCGCGACACCCCGCACGCGCTGGCCAGCTCCTGCTGCGTCACCTCCACCACCCGGCAGGCGTCCGCGCGCCGCCCGCCCACCGGCCGGCCGTGCCGCACGACCAGGTCCAGCAGCTCCGCGACCAGCCGTGCCTCGGTCGTCAGCGCCGCCATCCGCAGCCGCCGCTCGTCGGAGTCCCGCTGCCGCAGCGAGACGCTGCGCAGCACCTGCGAGGCCAGCGACGGCTCCCGCTCCAGGAGCTGGAGGAACCGTTCCGCCGTGAGGGCGACGCCCCGGGCGTCGCGCATCACGGTGACCGTCGCCGAGCGCGGCCTGCGGTCGATGCAGCCCAGCTCGCCGACGAGTTCCCCCGCGCCGCGGAACGCCAGCACCCCCGTGTAGCCGACCCGGGCGTCCGCGGAGACCTTCACCAGGCCCCCCTCCAGCAGCACCGCCCGGTCGGCCGTCTCCCCCTGCCGCATCAGTACGCGGCCGCGCTCCCAGGTCTGCTCGCGCCCGTGCTCGCGCAGCAGCCGCATCTGCTCCGGCCCGAAGTCCCCGACGGACATGGCAAAGCCGCCCCCCTCAGCCAATCTTCTGGACGGCTATCCAACGTATGGTCGGCGTCGGGGGCCCGTCCCGGGTTCGGCCCAGCAGACGAGGATTTTTCACAGGCCGCACTCAAGCGCGGCGCAACCGGCCCACGCCGCCCGCGCCGACCCGCGCGGGCAGGCCCAGGGGCCCAGGAAAATGGGGGAGTGGACCCTAGGAGAGTCGAACTCCTGACATCCGCCATGCAAAGACGGCGCTCTACCAACTGAGCTAAGGGCCCGTCGGCCCGGTGTGGGCCGCGGCCCAGGGTACCCAATCTTCAGGCCGGATTCCGACCGGGTATCGCCGCGGCAGGCGCCCCGTCCGTAGGATGACGCGCAACTTCGCTCACGTGAAGCTGCCAGGGGAAGCAGGGGAGAACAGGGGAGAAACCATGGACGTTAGCCACCAGGAGGCCACCGAGAAGGCCCGGGAGCAGCAGACCACGTGGTACGGGGAACCCCTGGGGGCTCTCTTTCGCAGACTCATCGCCGACCTGGGCCTCAACCAGGCCCGCCTCGCCGTCGTCCTCGGCCTGTCCGCCCCCATGCTGTCGCAGCTCATGAGCGGGCAGCGCGCCAAGATCGGCAACCCGGCCGTGGTGCAGCGCGTCCGCTCCCTGCAGGACCTGGCCGGCGAGGTCCGCGCGGGCCGCGTCAGCGCCGCCGAGGCCACCGCCGCCATGGACGAGATCCGCCGCACCGCCGGCGGCAACGTCCTCAACCCGAACTCCAGCACTCCCAGGTCGAGTCCGCTGGGCGTCCCGGCCAACCCCAGCAAGCGCGTGGTGCGCGAGATCCAGGCGCTGCTGCGCGCCGTCGCCGACGCCACCGAGATCCAGAGCGCCTCCCGGCTGCTGGCCGACAGCCACCCCGAGCTGGCCGAGTTCCTGCGGATCTACGGCGTGGCCCGCACCCGCGAGGCGATCGAGCACTACGAGAGCCACCAGGGCTGACCCCGATCACACACGTGTGGGCCCCGGCCACCGGAAGCTCGGCGGCCCAGGGCCCACAGCGGGGTCGTCTCGTTCGTTCTCAGGCACCCGTGGCGGGAGTACCGGACGGCACGGAGTCGGTCGCCTCCGTCCACAGGTCCTGCTCGGCCTTGTCCGCCTGGATCTGGCGGTAGACGAGCAGGCCGCCGATGACGGCCAGTGCGAGCAGGAGGAGCTTCTTCACCGCGCTACCTCGTCCTTCTTCAGCGTTATGTGCAAGGTGATGGGAACATCTGGCGCCCGATGATACCCAAACGTTTCCTTCGCAGAACGCCCCCCGGCCGCGGATCGGCCGGGGGGCGTCCATGCGCTGGTGGGGCTAACAGGACTTGAACCTGTGGCCTCATCCTTATCAGGGATGCGCTCTAACCATCTGAGCTATAGCCCCGTACGCAGGGGAAAGGCTAGCGCATCGTCGCGCCCCCGCCCAAATCGTTTGGACGAGGTCCCAGCGAGGCTATTCGTCCTCCGCCAGCGTCACCTCGATGCCGCCGACGAAGCCCGCCGACAGGTTGTACATGAACGCCCCCAGCGTGGCCAGCGCCGTCGCCAGCACCACGTCGATCACGGCGATCACACTGGTGAAGATCATCACCCTCGGCAGCGACAGGAACGCCTCCAGGTCGAAGCCGCTCTCGTTGTCCGTCTCCGTGGCCTCGCTGATCGTCTCCCCGATGGTGGAGAACACGCCCATCGCGTCCATCACCATCCACAGCAGGGCCACCGCGATGATCGTGCAGATACCCAGCGCTATCGACAGCAGGAAGCTGACCTTCATCACCGACCACGGGTCGGCCTTCGCCACCCGCAGCCGCGCCTTCCGCGTCCGCGGCACCGTGCGGGCGCCCGTACGCGGCCGCCGCACCGCCTGCCCCGGCCCTTGGCTCTGTCCCTGGCCCTGCCCGCGTCTGGGGCCCTGCCCGGACGACCGATGCCCCCCGCCGCCACGGCCCGGCGGAGGCGTGGCCCCGCCCTCGGCCCCGGGCGGCGGCGTCGGCGCAGACGGCGTGGACGCGGCCGGCGTGGGCGTGGGCGGCGTGGGCGGCGGCGACGACGGCGGCGCCGGGTACGCCTGCGGCGGGTGGTACCGGGCGTCCTGCTGCGCGTAGCCCGCGCCCTGCCCGGACGGATCCACGGATCTGGCACTGGTCATCGTGGTCCCCTAGGCAGACAGCGGCGGCCCGACGTGCCCACGCTACTCCTCGTCGTCGCTCTGGCCCGAACCCGTGGCAGGAATCTGTCCGGCGGAACCGCCCTCGGACCTCTCACCGGCGTCCTCACCGGCGCCTTCGTCGGCAGTGGTGGCATCGGCCTCAACCTCCTCGGCCTCCCGACCCGCCTCGGCGTTGCGGGCGATGCCCACGACGGCATCCCGCTTCCCCAGGTTGATCAGCTGAACGCCCATGGTGTCACGGCCGGTCTCGCGGACCTCGTTGACCCGCGTGCGGATCACCCCGCCGCCCAGGGTGATGGCCAGGATCTCATCCCCAGACTCCACCACCAGCGCCCCCACCAGCGAGCCGCGGTCCTCCACGATCTTCGCCGCCTTGATGCCCAGGCCGCCGCGCCCCTGCACCCGGTACTCGTCCACCGGCGTCCGCTTGGCGTACCCGCCGTCCGTCGCCGTGAACACGAACGTGCCCTCCCGGACCACGTTCATCGACAGCAGCTCGTCGCCCTCGCGGAAGCTCATGCCCTTCACGCCCGATGTCGCCCGCCCCATCGGCCGCAGCGCCTCGTCCGTCGCCGTGAACCGGATCGACTGCGCCTTCCGGCTGATCAGCAGCAGGTCGTCCGCCGGGCTCACCAGCTCCGCCCCGATCAGCTCGTCGTCCCGGCCGTCCTCCATCTGCCGCAGGTTGATCGCGATCACCCCGCCCGAGCGCGGCGAGTCGTAGTCCTTCAGCGGCGTCTTCTTCACCAGCCCCGACTTCGTCGCCAGCACCAGGTACGGCGCGGCCTCGTAGTCCCGGATCGCCAGGATCTCCGCGATCCGCTCGTCCGGCTGGAACGCCAGCAGGTTCGCCACGTGCTGCCCGCGCGAGTCCCGGCCGCCGTCCGGCAGCTCGTACGCCTTCGCCCGGTACACCCGGCCCTTGTTGGTGAAGAACAGCAGCCAGTGGTGCGTGGTGGAGACGAAGAAGTGGTCGACGATGTCGTCCTCGCGCAGCTTCGTGCCCCGCACGCCCTTCCCGCCGCGCTTCTGCGCCCGGTAGTCGTCGGTCTTGGTCCGCTTCACATAGCCGCCGCGCGTGATCGTGACGACGATGTCCTCCTCGGCGATCAGGTCCTCGATCGACATGTCGCCGTCGTAGGGCACCAGCGCCGTGCGCCGGTCGTCGCCGAACTTCTCCACGATCGCCGCCAGCTCGGCGCTGATGATGCCGCGCTGCCGCACCGGCGAGGCCAGGATCGCCTCGTACTCCGTGATCTTCGCCTGCAGCTCGTCGTGCTCCGCGGTGATCTTCTGCCGCTCCAGCGCCGCCAGCCGCCGCAGCTGCATCTCCAGGATCGCGTTCGCCTGGATCTCGTCGATCGACAGCAGCCCGATCAGGCCCTGGCGCGCCACCTCCACCGTGGCGCTCCGCCGGATCAGCGCGATCACCTCGTCGATCGCGTCCAGCGCCGCCAGCAGGCCCCGCAGGATGTGCGCCCGCTCCTCCGCCTTCCGCAGCCGGTAGCGCGTACGCCGCACCACCACGTCGATCTGGTGGCCCACCCAATTCCGGATGAACGCGTCCAGCGACAGCGTGCGCGGCACCCCGTCCACCAGCGCCAGCATGTTCGCGCCGAAGTTCGTCTGCAGATCGGTGTGCTTGTAGAGGTTGTTCAGCACCACCTTCGCGACCGCGTCCCGCTTCAGCACGATCACCAGGCGCTGACCGGTCCGCGAGGACGTCTCGTCCCGCACGTCCGCGATCCCCGAGACCCGGCCGTCCTTCACCAGCTCCGCGATCTTCAGCGCGAGATTGTCCGGATTCACCTGGTACGGCAGCTCGGTCACCACCAGGCACTGCCGCCCCTGGATCTCCTCGACCTCCACCACCGCCCGCATCGGGATCGAGCCGCGCCCCGTGCGGTACGCCTCCTCGATGCCCTTGCGGCCCACGATCAGCGCCCCGGTCGGGAAGTCGGGGCCCTTGATCCGCTCGATCAGCGCCTGCAGCAGCTCCTCGCTGCTGGCGTCCGGGTGCTCCAGGAACCACTGCGCCCCGGCCGCCACCTCCCGCAGGTTGTGCGGCGGGATGTTCGTCGCCATGCCCACCGCGATGCCCGCCGACCCGTTGATCAGCAGGTTCGGGAAGCGGGACGGCAGGACCGTCGGCTCCTGGTTGCGGCCGTCGTAGTTGTCCTGGAAGTCGACGGTCTCCTCGTCGATGTCCCGCAGCATCTCCATCGCCAGCGGCGCCATCCGGCACTCCGTGTACCGCATGGCCGCCGCCGGGTCGTTGCCCGGAGAGCCGAAGTTGCCGTTGGAGTCCACCAGCGGCATCCGCATCGACCACGGCTGCGCCAGCCGCACCAGCGCGTCGTAGATCGACGTGTCGCCGTGCGGGTGGTAGGTGCCCATCACGTCACCGACGACGCGCGCGCACTTGTAGTAGCCCCGCTCCGGGCGGTACCCGCCGTCGTACATCGCGTACAGCACGCGGCGATGCACCGGCTTCAGCCCGTCCCGCACGTCGGGCAGCGCCCGGGAGACGATCACGCTCATCGCGTAGTCGAGATACGAGCGCTGCATCTCCGTCTCGAGCGTGACCGGCTCGATGCGCAGCTGGCCTGAGGAGTTGGTGGTGGGGGGAGTGATGTCGTCAGCCATCGGTCTTCGTCCGCATTCCTTTCACGCCATTCAGGGCTGGGGGGATCAGATGTCCAGGAAACGGACGTCCTTGGCGTTGCGCTGGATGAACGACCGCCGCGCCTCCACGTCCTCGCCCATCAGGATCGAGAACAGGTCGTCGGCCGCCGCCGCGTCGTCCAGCGTCACCTGGCGCAGCACCCGGTGGGCGATGTCCATCGTCGTCACCCGCAGCTCCTCGGCGTTCATCTCGCCCAGGCCCTTGAACCGCTGGATGGCGTCCTCCCGGATGCGGCGGCCCTGCTCCCGGCCCAGCGTGATCAGGCTGTCGCGCTCCCGGTCCGAGTAGGCGTACTCGAACTCGTCCCGCCCCCACTTGATCTTGTACAGCGGCGGCTGGGAGAGGAACACGTGCCCCGCCTCCACCAGCGGGCGCATGAAGCGGAACAGCAGCGTCAGCAGCAGCGTGTTGATGTGCTGCCCGTCCACGTCCGCGTCCGCCATCAGGATGATCTTGTGGTAGCGGAGCCTGGAGATGTCGAAGTCCTCGTGGATGCCGGTGCCGAACGCCGAGATCAACGCCTGCACCTCGGTGTTCTGCAGCACCTTGTCGATCCGGGCCTTCTCGACGTTCAGGATCTTGCCGCGGATCGGGAGGATCGCCTGGTACTGCGGGTCACGGCCGGACTTGGCGCTGCCGCCGGCCGAGTCGCCCTCCACGATGAAGATCTCGCACTTGGCGGCGTCGTTGGACTGGCAGTCGCTGAGCTTGCCCGGCAGCGACGCCGTCTCCAGCAGTCCCTTGCGGCGGGTCAGGTCCCGCGCCTTCCGCGCCGCCACCCGCGCCGTCGCCGCCTGGATCGCCTTGCGGATGATGTCGGCCGCCTCGTTCGGGTTCCGGTCCAGCCAGTCCGCCAGCTGCTCGTACGCCACCTTCTGGACGAACGTCTTCGCCTCGGTGTTGCCCAGCTTCGTCTTCGTCTGGCCCTCGAACTGCGGCTCGCCCAGCTTCACCGAGATGATCGCCGTCAGGCCCTCTCGGATGTCCTCACCGGCGAGGTTGTCGTCCTTCTCCCGCAGCAGCTTCTTGTCCCGCGCGTACCGGTTGACCAGGTTCGTCAACGCCGCCCGGAAGCCCTCCTCGTGCGTGCCGCCCTCGTGCGTGTGGATCGTGTTCGCGAAGGAGTACACGCCCTCGCTGTACTGGGTGTTCCACTGCATCGCGATCTCGAGGGAGATCCGCCGCTCGACGTCCTCCGACTCGAACCCGATCACCGACGGATGCACCGGCTCGCCCTTGCGCGAGTTCAGATGCCGCACGAAGTCCGCGATGCCGCCGTCGTAGTGGTACGTCACCGAGCGCGGCTCGTAGTCACCATCCGCGGACGCCGTGTCCGCACCCGCCGTCTGGATCGCCGCCGCCCGCTCGTCCGTCAGCGAGATCGTCAGCCCCTTGTTCAGGAACGCCATCTCCTGGAAGCGGCGCGACAGCGTCTCGAAGGAGTAGTCCGTCGTCTCGAAGATGTCGCCGTCCGCCCAGAACGTCGTCGACGTCCCCGTCTCCTCGGTCGGCTCCAGACGCGCCAACGGCGCCGTCGGCACCCCCAGCTTGTAGTCCTGCGTCCACCGGTACCCGTCCCGGCGCACCTCCACGGCCACCTTCGTCGACAGCGCGTTCACCACCGAGACGCCCACGCCGTGCAGACCACCGGAGACCGCGTACCCGCCGCCGCCGAACTTCCCGCCGGCGTGCAGCACGGTCATCACGACCTCCAGCGCCGGCTTGCCCTCCGACGGGATCACGTCCACCGGGATGCCACGCCCGTTGTCCACGACCCGGACCCCGCCGTCCGCCAGCAGCGTCACGTCGATCCGGTCCGCATGGCCCGCCAGCGCCTCGTCGACCGAGTTGTCCACCACCTCGGTCACGAGGTGATGCAGACCACGCTCGCCCGTCGACCCGATGTACATACCCGGCCGCTTACGAACCGCGTCCAGACCCTCCAGCACCGTGATCGCGCTCGCGTCATACGACGGCACGCCCTCCGGTGCCCCGGCATCCGCGGTCTCCGCTGCTTCTGCGGCTTCCGCGGCCCCCTCGGGCAGCACAGCGGGAGACTCCTCAGCCTCCTCGCGAGGAGCCCCCTCGGGAACCGGTGTGTTCTTCTTGGAATCGCCGGAATCGGCCACGAAGCGCCCTTTCTGGCACAGCACGAGCCAGCCTTCGAGTACACCAAGTACAGGAGAGCGGCTGCGATCATTCGACATGGCCCGCAACGGGGCGGGTGGCTTCAGTCTACCCGCAGCGCCCACCGTAATGGGCGTTTCCCGGGCCGCCAGGCGTCATGTGCCGCCCTCAACCCGCATCCGGTGACTCCCTATATGCGGGCCAGGCCCTCAACAGGCTCACAGCGCCGCTCAGCGCTTCCAGCCGTCAACCTTCCGCGACGTGACCCACGTCACTCCCGCACACCCAGGCCCCCGCACCCGCAGACCGCACTCAGCCGCGCTCAGCCGCACTCAGCCGTACGTATCCCCAGGACCCCGGCTCCCCGGCACCCGCCACCCACCCCGGCCACCACCCGACGCCCCCGCCGGACCCAGCACCCGGATCATCCGCACCGACCCCGCCCCCACCTCCGCGTTCACCCGCGCCACCAACTGCGACGACAACAACCGCAACTGCGTCGCCCACGCCGTCGAATCACACCGCACCGTCAACACCCGCTCCCCCTCGTCATACCCCTCCGGCACACAGTGCTGCGCCACATCCACCCCCACCAACTCCCGCCACCGCCCCAGCACACCCCCCACCGCCAACGGCATCTCCCACCCCCGCTCCGCCGACAACCGCTCCACCGCCGCCCCCAACGGCAGCGGATCACGCCCCCCCGGCCGCGCACCCGACCGCAGCCCTCCACGCCGCGCCTGCCGACGCTGCTGCGACACCGCACCCCGCTCCCGCGCCCGCTCCTTCGCCGCCCGCAACGCCACCCGCGCCAGATCCACTCCCGACACCCCCGCGGCAGCCGCCCCCGTGACGCCCCTCACAGCATCCCCGTCACCGCCGTCACCGCCGTCACCCACGGCGTTCGCATCCTCACTCACGGCCCACCCTCCCCTCCGACACCGCGAACCGCACCCCCGCCAGCACCTCCGGCACATCCTCCGACACCGCCGCCGTCACCAGCACCTGCTCCCCCGGCGCCACCAGCTCCGCCAGCCGCTCCCGCCGCCGCGCGTCCAACTCCGCGAACACGTCATCCAGCACCAGCACCGGCTCCGGCCCCTCCTCCTTCAGCAACCCGTACGACGCCAGCCGCAACGCCAACGCCAACGACCACGACTCCCCATGACTCGCGAACCCCCGCGCCGGCAACTCCCCCAGCCGCAGCACCAGGTCATCCCGATGCGGCCCCACCAGCGTCACCCCCCGCTCGATCTCCGACCCCCGCACCCCGCCCAACGCCTCCAGCAACGCCCCGAACAACTCGTCCCGCGACGCCACACCCCCATCCCCCGGCACCGACACCCCCTCCGGCACCCCTTCCGGCAGCGAGCACCGATACTCAAGCCCCACCGGCCCACCCCCCGGCGCCACCTGCTCATACGCCTTGTCCGCCAGCGGACGCAACGCCACCACCAGCGCCAGCCGCTCCCGCAGCAACTCCGCACCCACCCGCGCCAGATGCTGATCCCACACATCCAGCGTCGACAGATCCGCCCCGCGCCCCCCATGCCGCCGCGCCATCGCCGCCGACTTCAGCAGCGAGTTCCGCTGCTTCAGCACCCGCTCGTAGTCCGACCGCACCCCCGCCAGCCGCGGCACCCGCGCCACCACCAGCTCATCCAGAAAACGCCTCCGGCCCCCCGGATCCCCCTTCACCAGCTCCAGATCCTCCGGCGCGAACGACACCGACCGCACCACCCCCAGCACCTCACGCGGCCGCACCGGCCCCGACCGGTTCAGCCGCGCCCGATTCGCCCGCCCCGGATTCAGCTCCAGCTCCACCAGCTGACTCCGATCCCCCTCCGTCACCGCCGCCCGCACCACCGCACGATCCGCACCCACCCGCACCAGCGGCGCGTCGGAGGCCACCCGGTGACTCCCCAGCGTCGCCAGATAGCCCACCGCCTCCACCAGGTTCGTCTTGCCCTGGCCATTCGGCCCGACGAAGGTCGAAACGCCCGGACCGAGCGGCACCTCGGCCCGGGCGTACGACCGGAAGTCAGCCAGCGACAGATGCGTCACATGCACCGAGCAACCCCCGTCCCCGCCTCACTCCTTGGCCTCCACGGCCTCCACCGCGTGCCCGCCGAACTGGTTGCGCAACGCGGCCACCATCTTCATCTGCGGCGAATCCTCCTGACGCGAGGAGAACCGCGCGAACAGCGACGCCGTGATCACCGGCAACGGAACCCCGTGCTCCACCGCCGCCTCCACCGTCCACCGGCCCTCGCCCGAATCCTCCGCATACCCCCGCAGCCGGTCCAGGTGCTCGTCCTCCTCCAGCGCCCGCACCGCCAGGTCCAGCAGCCACGACCGGATCACCGTCCCCCGCTGCCAGGACCGGAACACCTCCCGCACGTCCGTCACCGCATCGACGCTCTCCAGCAGCTCCCACCCCTCGGCGAAAGCCTGCATCATCCCGTACTCGATGCCGTTGTGCACCATCTTCGCGAAGTGCCCCGCGCCCACCTTCCCCGCGTGCACCGCGCCCGAGGACCCCTCCGGCTTCAGCGCGTCGAAGACCGGCTGCACCCGCGCCACCAGCTCCGCTTCCCCGCCGTACATCAGCGCGTAGCCCTCCTCGAGCCCCCACACGCCGCCGGAGACCCCGCAGTCCAGGAAGCCGATCCCCTTCGCCCCCAGCTCCTCGGCATGCCGCTGATCGTCGGTCCACCGCGAGTTCCCGCCGTCCACCACGATGTCGCCGGGCGACAGCAGCTCCGCCAGCTGGTCGATCGTCGACTGCGTCGCCGCGCCCGCCGGGACCATCACCCACACCACCCGGGGCGCGGCCAGCCTGTCCACCATCTCCTTCAGGCTGTGGACATCGGAGACCGCCGGCTCGAGCGAATACCCCACCACCGTATGCCCGGCACGGCGGAGACGCTCCCGCATGTTCCTACCCATCTTGCCGAGGCCGACGAGACCGAGCTCCATCAGGACTCCTTCATCGCGTTTGATCGCGTTATGACCTGAAACCCGAGCCTACGCCGGGAAGTCCCGCGCCTCCCGCCGAGTCCCCGGCGCCCGGGGCCCTCAGCGGTCGAGGCCTCAGCGGCCGAGCCGCTCAGCCGCTCAGCCGCACCGGCATGATCAGGTACTTGTACGCCTCGTCCGCCTCCGCGTCCGACGCCGCCCTGCCGCTCAGCAGCGCGGGCTTGGTCGAGGTCGTGAACGACAGCTGCGCCCACGGCGAGTCGATGGCGCTCAGCCCCTCCAGCAGGAAGCCCGGGTTGAACGCGATCGAGATGTCGTCCCCCTCCAGCCGCGCGTCCACCCGCTCCACAGCCTGTGCATCGTCGCTCGACCCCGCCTCCAGCGTCACCACCCCCTGCTCGAAGCTCAGCCGCACCGGCGTGTTCCGCTCGGCCACCAGCGCCACGCGCTTGACCGCCTCCACGAACGGCGCCGTCTCGATCACCGCAACGGAGTTGAACTCCGTCGGGAACAGCGTCCGGTACTTCGGCAGGTCGCCCTCCAGCAGCCGGGTCGTCGTACGCCGCCCCGCGCCCTCGAAGCCGATCAGGCCCTCGCCCGCGCCCGACCCGGACAGCGCCAGCGCCACCGTGTCCCCGCCGCTGAGCGACTTCGCCGTGTCCAGCAGCGTCTTCGCCGGCACCAGCGCCACCGCCTTGGCGTCCGCCGCCTCCGGCTTCCACAGGAACTCCCGCACCGCGAACCGGTACCGGTCGGTCGAGGCCAGCGTCACCAGGTCGCCCTCGATCTCGATCCGCACGCCCGTCAGCACCGGCAGCGTGTCGTCGCGCCCGGCGGCGATGGCGACCTGGGCGACGGCGGCCGCGAACACCTCCGCCGACACCGTGCCCGTCGCCGTCGGCATCTCGGGCAACGCCGGATACTCCTCCACAGGCAGGGTGTGGAGTGTGAATCGCGAGGAGCCGCACAGGACGCTGACGCGCACGCCGTCCGAGGAGATCTCCACCGGCCGGTTCGGCAGCGAACGGCAGATGTCGGCGAGCAGCCGCCCCGAGACCAGGACCGTGCCCTCCTCCTCCACGTCGACCTCGACGGCGACGCGGGCCGAGACCTCGTAGTCGAAGCCGGAGAGGCTCAGCGTCCCCTCCTCGCCCTCCTCCGCCTTCAGCAACAGGCCCGCGAGAACCGGCACCGGCGGTCGGGCCGGCAGGCTACGGGCGGCCCATGCCACCGCCTCCGCGAGCACATCGCGTTCCACCCGGATCTTCACTTCAGCCGCCTCCTGCGTCTTGCGTCCTGCGTCGCTTCGCCAACGGGTCCTACGGGGAGACCAGTCTGACGCACGGCACTGACACTAGAGGCTGGTGTGAGTCAAATCGACCTGGGCGGGGTAGACCGAGCACGGCCCCCGTTGTGCACAGCACCCACTTCCAAACGAGTTCGCCGGTCTATATCTGTAGTCGTAGTAGTAGGGCCTGTGGAAACGGTGGATAAGCGAGTTTGCCCAGCTCACCCACCCTTTTTTATCCACGGCCCCTGTGGGCGGACCGGTGGACGAACAGGGGGTCCCTGTGGACGCCGCCGCTGCTTCCACACCCCATCCCCAGGGCGAGCCGACTTCTCAACAGCTCCACCCACAGGTTCGGCCGAGTTCTCAACAGGCCCCGGTGCGGCGTCGTGTGACCTGATTCACTCGCGACGGTGAGACGGCGCGTTGTGTTGTCGAACGGTGGACAACGCTGTGGACCGCATGTGCACAACATGCCTTTCCCTGTGGGTACCTTGCGGTATCCGGTGGACAGCGCAGCGTGCCCCGCCGCCCGGCGACGCGGTGTCCACAGGCTGTGGACGCAGCGAATCCCCAATTCCACAAGCCCCTGACCTGGGGGAGCGGCGTTTCCCGGCCGAAGCTGTGGACAGAATTGTGCGTTGCGTGAGCCGCCCACAGGGTGTGGACGAGGAAACCCGGCCGGATCTGTGGACAAGCTGCCGTTTCCACCCGGAAATCGAACAGCGCCCCCGATCCTGGCTCGGGGGCGCTGTGGGCGGCGTGCGGCGGGTCCGGTCGGCTCAGCCGTTCTTGATGCGGTTGGTGAGCTCGGTGACCTGGTTGTAGATGGACCTGCGCTCGGCCATCATCGCGCGGACCTTGCGGTCGGCGTGCATGACGGTGGTGTGGTCGCGGCCGCCGAAGTGCTGGCCGATCTTGGGCAGGGAGAGGTCCGTGAGCTCCCGGCACAGGTACATGGCGATCTGCCGGGCGGTGACGAGGATCCGGCTGCGGGAGGCGCCCTGGAGGTCCTCCACGGTGAGCCCGAAGTAGTCGGCGACGGCGGCGCTGATGGCCTCCGCGGTGATCTCCGGCGCCGTCTCCTGGCCGCCGGGGATGAGGTCCTTCAGCACGATCTCGGTGAGCCCGAGGTCGACGGGCTGCCGGTTGAGGCTGGCGAACGCCGTGACCCGGATGAGGGCGCCCTCCAGCTCCCGGATGTTGCGCGAGATGCGGGAGGCGATGAACTCCAGCACCTCGGGAGGGGCGTTGAGCTGCTCCTGCACGGCCTTCTTGCGAAGGATCGCGATGCGCGTCTCCAGCTCCGGCGGCTGGACGTCGGTGATCAGGCCCCACTCGAAGCGGTTGCGCAGCCGGTCCTCCAGGGTGATCAGCTGCTTGGGCGGCCGGTCGGAGGAGAGCACGATCTGCTTGTTGGCGTTGTGGAGCGTGTTGAAGGTGTGGAAGAACTCCTCCTGCGTCGACTCCTTGCTGGCCAGGAACTGGACGTCGTCGACGAGGAGGATGTCCATGTCGCGGTAGCGCTTGCGGAACGCGTCGGCCTTGCCGTCGCGGATGGAGTTGATGAACTCGTTGGTGAACTCCTCGGAGCTCACGTACCGCACCCGGGTGCCGGGGTAGAGGCTGCGCGCGTAGTGGCCGATGGCGTGCAGCAGGTGCGTCTTGCCGAGGCCGGACTCGCCGTAGATGAAGAGGGGGTTGTACGCCTTGGCGGGGGCCTCGGCGACGGCCACGGCGGCGGCGTGGGCGAAGCGGTTGGAGGCGCCGATGACGAAGGTGTCGAAGAGGTACTTGGGGTTGAGGCGGGCGGTGGGCTCGCCGGGGCCGGTGGCGGGCGCGGGCTGGGCGGCGAGCGGGCCCGGGGCGCCGCTGGGGACGGGGAGCTGCGCGCCGTCCTGGCGGCCGTAGGGCTGCCGGCGGTAGGGGGGAGGCTCGTAGGGCTGCTCGTACCGCTGCTCATAGCCCTGCTGCTCATAACCTTGCTGTTCGTACCCCTGCTGTTCGTACGAGGACGGTTCGTACGAGGGCTGCTCGTAGTGCTGCTGGTCGTACGCCGGCTGCTGCCAGCTCATGGGCGGCACGGGGGCCGGGGCGCGGGGGTGGTCGGGGTAGGCGGGCCGGGCGGTGGGCAGCTCGTGGCCGTTGTGCCGGGGGTGCGCGCCATGGCTGCCGTGGGAGCCGTGGGAGCCGTGCGCGCCGGGCTCGTCCCGGGCGTCGTCGCCGGGCCGCCGCTGCTCGGCGGGGGCGGGGGCCGGCTCGGGCGGCGCCGGGGCGGGGGGCGCGGTGACGGTGATGGCCAGGCGGACGGGCTGGCCGCACTCGCGGCTGAGGGTGTCGCTGAGGAGCGGGGCGAGCCGGCCTTCCAGGACGCTCTTCGCGTATTCGTTGGAGACGCCGAGCAGGGCGGTGCCGGAGACGAGGGCGAGTGGCTGGCAGTCCTGGAGCCAGCGGTGGTCCTTGGGCTCCAGGCGCTGGCCGTCGGAGAGCATCGAGGTGAGCGCGCGTGGCCATACTGCGGCGAGATCTACTGGCAGGTCAGCCACGAGGCACGCTCTCTCACTCGCTGGGGTGGTGCTGGGCATCGGGAGGCGCCTTCAGGTGTGGCGCCGGGGGCAGCCGGGAAGGATGCCGAGTTCAGTCACGTTAGTCAGCGCGGCGCGTGGACATCAAGTCATTGTCCACAGGGTGTGTACAAGTCGGGCGGGGGCGAGTTTGACCGTGGGGATGCCGCGCGCGTACCGTTGCGAGGTCGAGTTGTCGATGGCTGCTGTCGCCTGCCTCCACTCCGACCGGCAGCGGGTCGGCCCGACACCCCTTTCTTGTTGATCGTGTCAAGCCTGTGTCGGCGACCCGCGCCGGACCACGAAGACTGTCGGGAGCCTGAAGAGTGAGCAAGCGCACTTACCAGCCGAACAACCGGCGCCGGGCCAAGACCCACGGCTTCCGGCTGCGGATGCGGACGCGCGCCGGCCGTGCCGTCATCGCCAATCGCCGCAGCAAGGGCCGCGCTCGGCTGTCGGCCTGAGCCGCGCCGCTTCGACCACAGGTCCCTGCGGTGCTGCCCTCCGAGAACCGGTTGAGGCGGCGGGAGGACTTCGCCACCGCGTTGCGGCGGGGGCGCAGGGCCGGGCGTCGGCACCTCGTCGTTCATCTCAGCAGCGGTACGGACCCGCACGGGTCCGGGGAGAGTGCTTCCCCGGCGCGTGCGGGTTTCGTCGTGAGCAAGGCCGTGGGGAACTCCGTGGTGCGTCATCGGGTGCTGCGGCGGCTGCGTCATCTGGTGCGGGACCGCCTGTCCGGGCTGCCCGCCGGTAGCCTGGTTGTCGTGCGGGCCCTGCCTGGTGCGGGTGACGCCGCCCACGATCAGCTGGCCAGGGATCTCGATGCCGCGTTGGAGCGGCTGCTGGGAGGGGTGCGGTCATGAAGTACCCGCTGCTGCTGTTGATCAAGCTGTATCAGCGGACGATCAGCCCGCTGCTCGGGCCGGTGTGCCGTTACTATCCGTCGTGCTCCCACTACGGATACCGCGCCGTCGAGGTGCACGGCGCCGTGAAGGGGTCGGCATTGACGGCCTGGCGCATTCTTCGCTGCAATCCCTGGTCGCGGGGCGGGGTCGATCACGTCCCTGCCCGGAAGCGTCCCGTCTGGCATCGGCGCGTGCGTGTCTTCGTCCGCGAGCGCCTGGGCCGCCACCCCGTTCCCCGCCCCTCGACCGCCCACGCCTCGTCCGGTGGCGCCGCCAACACTGCCCAAGGAGCCTGACTCGTGGACACGATCAATTCGATCCTCAGTCCTCTCTATATCGCTGTCTCGTGGATCATGATCCGGTTCCATGACCTGTACAGCACGGTCTTCGACGAGGACAGCGGATGGGCCTGGGGGCTGTCGATCGTCTCGCTGGTGATCGTGGTCCGGATCGCCCTGATCCCGCTGTTCTTCCGGCAGATCAAGGCGACGCGCAACATGCAGGCGCTCCAGCCGCAGCTGAAGAAGATCCAGGAGCGCTACAAGAACGACCGGCAGCGTCAGTCCGAAGAGATGATGAAGCTGTACCGGGAGACGGGGACCAGCCCGTTCGCGAGCTGTCTGCCGATCCTGGCGCAGTCGCCGTTCTTCCTGGCGCTCTTCCAGGTTCTGAACCACGTCGCCGGCAACGACGAGGTGGGGGTGCTGAACCAGGAGGAAGTGAACAGCGCCCGGAACGCGACGATCCTGGGTGCGCCGATCGCGGCCCGGTTCATGGACAGCGCCAGCAAGATCACGGAGGACCTCCACGCCTCGGTGACGGACGTCCGGGTGGTCACGGTCGTCATGATCCTGCTGATGTCGGCCTCGCAGTTCTTCACGCAGCGGCAGCTGATGACGAAGAACGTGAACCTCGACGTCAAGACGCCGTTCATGAATCAGCAGAAGATGCTGATGTACATCTTCCCGATCATGTTCGCCGTCTTCGGCATCAACTTCCCGGTCGGCGTGCTGATCTACTGGCTGACGACGAACGTGTGGACGCTGGGCCAGCAGATGTACGTGATCAAGCGCAACCCGACGCCGGGCAGCATCGCCTACAAGCAGCGGCAGGAGCGGCTGCGCAAGAAGGGCAAGCTGGCGGAGGAGCCGGTGGAGGCCGAGACCAAGAAGTCGGTCGAGACGGCCCGCGCGGCCCGGACGCAGCCGAAGCGGCAGCCGAAGTCGAAGCGGCAGGCGGCGGCGGGGGGCGGCGGCCAGCAGCCGAAGAAGCAGGCGCAGAGCCAGGGCCAGGGGCAGGGCCAAGATCAGGGTCAGGGCCAGCAGCGGTCCAAGAATCAGAACCAGCAGAACCGCGGTCAGCAGAACCGCGGCCAGCAGGCCAGGAAGCAGCAGGCGAAGAAGTCCCAGTCGGGGAAGTCGAAGCCGTCCGCGAAGAGCAAGAAGTAAGAAGGAGTCCACCCGTGACGGACACCACCTCGACCGCCGCCCAGGGCACCGATGTCCTGACTCGCCTGGAACAGGAGGGCGAGATCGCGGCCGACTATCTGGAAGGGCTGCTCGACATCGCCGACCTCGATGGCGACATCGACATGGACGTCGAGGGGGACCGTGCCGCGGTGTCGATCGTCACCGAGGGCGGGAGCCGCGAGCTGCAGAAGCTGGTCGGCCGGGATGGCGAGGTGCTGGAGGCGCTCCAGGAGCTGACCCGGCTGGCCGTGCATCGGGAGACTGGTGAGCGCAGCAGGCTGATGCTGGACATCGCCGGGCATCGCGCGCGGAAGCGGGAGAAGCTGACGGCGCTGGCCACGAAGGCCGTGCAGCAGGTGCAGGAGTCGGGGGAGCCGATGAAGCTGCAGCCGATGACGCCGTTCGAGCGCAAGGTCGTGCACGACGCCGTGGCCGCGGCAGGGCTGCGCAGCGAGTCGGAGGGCGAGGAGCCGCGGCGGCGCGTGGTCGTTCTGCCATGAGGGGTGCCGTCCATGGGGGTGCCGCGGCGGGCGCGGAGGGTTTGCCGTCGCCGCCGAAGGTGGCAGGTGAGATCTTCGGGGACCGGCTGGCCGATGCGGTGCGGTACGCCGAGCTGCTGGCCGACGTGGCCGTGGAGCGGGGCCTGATCGGGCCGCGCGAGGTGCCGCGGCTGTGGGAGCGGCACCTGCTGAACTGCGCGGTGGTCTCCGAGCTGGTGCCGGAGGGCGTCACCGTATGCGACGTGGGCTCGGGGGCAGGGCTGCCGGGGATTCCGCTGGCGCTGGTCCGGCCGGATCTGCGGATCACGCTGCTGGAGCCGCTGCTGCGGCGTACGAACTTCCTGCGTGAGGTGGTGGAGCTGCTCGGCCTTGAGCGGGTCGGCGTGGTGCGCGGGCGGGCCGAGGAGGTGCTGGGCAGCCTGGACGCGGTGCACGTGGTGACGGCGCGGGCGGTGGCTCCCCTGGATCGGCTGGCGGGGTGGGGCGTGCCGCTGCTGCGCCCCTACGGGCAGATGCTGGCGATCAAGGGGGACACGGCCGAGGAGGAGCTGAAGGGGGCGCGGGCTGCGCTGGGGAAGCTGGGCGTGGTGCGCAGCTCGGTGGTGCGTGCGGGGGTGGGGCTGCTGGAGCCGCCGTCCACGGTGGTGCGCGTGGAGGTGGGGGAGAGTCCGGGTGGGGTCCGGTTCGCGGCGAAACGTGCGCGGGCGGCTCGGACTCGTCCGATGCGATGGCAATAATCCCGGGATATGTGGGATCACGGAGTGTCGCTCTGATCCTGGGCGGCGGGCGTGGGCATCGTGTTTCACGTGAAACGCCGCTCGTTGTTGCAGGGAATCATCTCCCGGGGTCGTGCCGCCGCCGCGGAGCCGCGGAGCCGTCGTGCGCGTGGGGGCGATGCCCCCGGGAGGGTGAGCAAGGTATCCACAGGCGACCAGCTATCCACAAGAAGCCCGGGCTCGCTGGTTCGCGACCCCCGAGACGTGGCAGTCTTTGAGTCCACGAAGGCTGCGCGTCTCGAGGAGAGTGAACCATTGCGGTCCGACGCCAATATCGCGGGGCCGACGGCCGATCCGGTCCCCGGCCCTCGGTCCGGCTCCCCCGCTCCGAATGAGGGGGCGGATGCTCCCGGCGGTGCGGTGGACATCGCGCCGGGGGCGCCGGTGCCCACCGGTGACCTTCCTGGCCGGGCGGCTCAGCAGGCGGTCGAGGCCATGCACCGCGCCAGCGGGCGTCTGCCCCGGCCGGAGGAGACGCGGATCATGGTGGTCGCCAACCAGAAGGGCGGCGTCGGGAAGACCACGACGACGGTGAACCTGGCGGCCTCGCTGGCGTTGCACGGGGCGCGGGTGCTGGTGATCGACCTCGATCCGCAGGGCAACGCCTCGACGGCGCTGGGTATCGACCACCACGCCGAGGTGCCGTCGATCTACGACGTGCTGGTGGAGAGCAAGCCGCTGTCCGAGGTGGTGCAGCCGGTGCGGGACATCGAGGGGCTGTTCTGCGCTCCGGCCACCATCGACCTGGCCGGCGCGGAGATCGAGCTGGTGTCGGTGGTCGCGCGGGAGAGCCGACTGCAGCGGGCGATCACCACCTACGAGCAGCCGCTGGACTACGTCTTGATCGACTGCCCGCCCTCGCTGGGGCTCCTCACGGTGAACGCGCTGGTGGCTGGGGCCGAGGTGGTCATCCCGATCCAGTGCGAGTACTACGCCCTGGAGGGGCTCGGGCAGCTGCTGCGGAACGTCGAACTGGTGCGGGGGCATCTGAACCCGCGGCTGCACGTGTCGACGATCCTGCTGACGATGTACGACGGGCGGACGCGGCTCGCCTCGCAGGTGGCCGAGGAGGTGCGCGGGCACTTCGGGCGGGAGGTGCTGCGGACCAACATCCCGCGCTCGGTGCGCATTTCGGAGGCGCCGAGCTATGGACAGACCGTCCTGACGTATGACCCGAGCTCCAGCGGATCGCTGTCCTATCTGGAGGCGGCTCGGGAGATCGCGTTGCGGGGACCGATCCCGCAGCAGGAAGCGCACGGCGGTGTGGAGGGGACACGGTGAGGGACGTACGCGCGGCTGCCGGGCCGCAGATGGCCACGATGCCCGCACAACGCCGCGCGGGCGACCGTATCGATAGCCGCTGCCGCGGCGGGGCGAACAGGTGGGAACAGTGAGCGAACGACGGAGAGGGCTGGGCCGAGGGCTCGGCGCGCTGATTCCCGCCGCGCCGAAGAGCGCGGAGGAGCGGGGCGGGCCACCGGATGCGGACGCGAGCGCGGCGGCGGTGCTGACCTCGGCGCGCCGGCCGGTGGCGGCAGGGATGCCCGAGGCCGACGGCGTGCCGCGGGCGCAGGAGCCAGGGCCGGAGGAGTCGCTGGGGCCGGTGGCGGGGGCGCACTTCGCGGAGCTGCCGCTGGACGCGATCACGCCCAACCCGCGTCAGCCGCGTGAGGTCTTCGACGAGGACGCGCTGGCCGAGCTGGTCACCTCCATCAGGGAGGTCGGGCTGCTGCAGCCGGTGGTGGTGCGGCAGATCGGCCCGGAGCGGTATGAGCTCATCATGGGCGAGCGCCGCTGGCGGGCGTGCCGGGAGGCCGGGCTGGAGCGCATCCCCGCGATCGTGCGGGCGACCGAGGACGACAAGATGCTCCTCGACGCGCTGCTGGAAAACCTCCACCGGGCGCAGCTCAACCCGCTGGAGGAGGCCGCGGCGTACGACCAGTTGCTGAAGGACTTCAACTGCACGCACGACGAGCTGGCCGACCGGATCGGCCGGTCCCGGCCGCAGGTGTCGAACACACTCCGGCTGCTGAAGCTCTCCCCCGAGGTGCAGCGGCGCGTCGCCGCGGGGGTGCTGTCGGCGGGGCACGCACGGGCGCTGCTGTCGGTGGCGGACTCGGAGGAGCAGGACCTGCTGGCGCGGCGGATCGTGGCCGAGGGGCTGTCGGTGCGCGCGGTCGAGGAGATCGTGACGCTCCAGGGATCTGGGTCGAAGCGGAAGGGCGGCCGGGTCCGAGGGCCGAGGGCCGGGAGGCGGATCTCCCCCGCGCTGGACAACCTGGCCGATCGGCTCTCGGACCGGTTCGAGACCCGGGTGAAGGTGGATCTGGGGCAGAAGAAGGGGAAGATCGTCGTCGAGTTCGCGTCGATAGAGGATCTGGAGCGCATCCTCGGCCAGCTCGCGCCCGGCGAGGGGCCGGTCCTGGCGCAGCAGGGCGCGGAGCAGGCCGACGCCGAGGAGGCGTAGCGAGGCGCAGAAGCGTCGAGGAGGGCCGGACGCCCCATGGATACGATGGGATCCATGGGGCGTCAGCTTGTGCCGCTCACCTTGGACAACCTCTCGGACCTGCCGTCTCGTTGCCGCGACTGTGTCTTCTGGGAACTCGATCCGGTCAGCGGGGAGTCGGCGGTGCGGAGCGGCCAGTCCGTCCTGGAGAAGGAGGCGTGGATCTCGGTGGTGCTGCTGGAGTGGGGCACCTGCGGCCGGGTGGTCTACGTCGATCGGCGGCCCGTGGGGTATGTGCTGTACGCGCCGCCTGCCTATGTGCCGCGGTCGCGGGCGTTTCCCACGAGCCCGGTGTCAGCGGATGCGGTGCAGCTGATGACGGGCTGGGTCAGCCCCGGTTGTCGGTCCCGAGGGCTGGGCCGCACGCTGGTGCAGGCGGTGGCGAAGGATGTGCTGGGGCGCGGCTTCCGGGCGATCGAGGCGTTCGGGGCCGAGGGCGGGACGGACCAGTTGGGCGGCGAGCAGCGGGGCTGTGTGCTGCCGACGGGGTATCTGCTGGCGGCGGGGTTCGAGGTCGTACGGCCCCATCCGGCGTTCCCGCGGCTGCGGTTGGAGTTGAAGAGCACCGTGTCGTGGCGGGCGGACGTGGAGCTGGCGCTGGACCGGCTTCTCGGCGGGACCCGGCCGATCACCGCGCTGCGTCCGTTCTGAAGCCGCTCCGGCGCTTCCGGAACGGGCGGTGTCATGGCGGAGGGGCGGCGTGTTGCAACCCCCCCCCCCCTCCGGCCGGGGGTTCTGGTCAGCCGATGAAGTCGGCCAGGTCGCGCTCCAGGGCGGCCTTGGGCTTGGCGCCGACGATCGTCTTGACGACCTCGCCGCCCTTGTAGACGTTCATGGTCGGGATGGACATCACCCCGTACTTGGCCACGGTCTCCGGGTTCTCATCGGTGTTGAGCTTGGCGATGGTCAGCTTGTCGGCGTTCTCCGCGGCGATGGCCTCCAGCGCCGGGGCGACTTGGCGGCAGGGGCCGCACCACGCCGCCCAGAAGTCGACCAGGACCGGCTTGTCGCTCTTGAGGACCTTCTCCTCGAAGTCGGCGTCGGTCACTGTCACGGTGGCACCGGCCATGGTGTTTCTCCTTTGGCTGTTGCGGTGGATTCTTCTGGTGGGGTGAGCCGTCGGGTGGTCGGGGCGGGTGGTCAGACCTGGACCTCGGCCGTGACGGAGGCGGCGTCGTTGAGCGCGGCCAGGTAGCGTTCGGCGTCCAGCGCGGCGGCACAGCCGGTGCCGGCCGCGGTGATCGCCTGGCGGTAGGTGTGGTCGACCACGTCTCCGGCGGCGAAGACGCCGGGGATCTTGGTGCGGGTCGTCGGGGACTCGACGCGGAGGTAGCCCTCCTCGTCCAGGTCCAGCTGGCCCGTGAAGAGCTCAACGCGCGGGTCGTGCCCGATGGCCACGAAGAGCCCTGTCGCGGGCAGGCTGCTGGTCTCCCCCGTCGTGGTGCTGCGCAGCGTGAGGCCCGAGAGCTTGCCGTCGGCCTCGTGGATCTCGTCGACGACGCTGTCCCAGCTGAACGAGATCTTGGGGTCGGCGAAGGCGCGCTCCTGCATGGCCTTGGACGCGCGGAGCGTGTCGCGGCGGTGGACGACGGTGACGGTCTTGGCGAAGCGGCTGAGGAAGGTGGCCTCCTCCATGGCGGTGTCGCCGCCGCCGACGACCGCGATGTCCTGGTCGCGGAAGAAGAACCCGTCGCAGGTCGCGCAGTAGGAGACGCCGCGTCCGGAGAGCTCGTCCTCGCGGGGCAGCCCGAGCTTGCGGTGCTGGGACCCCGTGGCGATGATGACCGACCTGGCCCGGTGCACCGTGCCGGCGGTGTCGGTGACGGTCTTGACCTCGCCGGCGAGGTCGACCGCGACGATGTCGTCCGGGACCAGCTCCGCGCCGAACCGCTCGGCCTGCGCCCGCATGCCCTCCATGAGGTCCGGGCCCATGATCCCGTCCCGGAATCCGGGGAAGTTCTCCACCTCGGTGGTGTTCATGAGCGCGCCGCCCGCGGTCACCGCTCCTTCGAAGACGAGAGGAGCGAGGGAGGCGCGGGCGGTGTAGAGCGCGGCGGTGTAGCCCGCGGGTCCGGAGCCGATGATGATCACGTTGCGGACGTCGCTCACGGGTTCTTCCTTGTCTCGGGTGCCAAGTCTCGGGTACCTCTCCGGACCCGCGAAGGGGCCCAGTGCGGTAACGGATCCTAGGGTCCCAGACATTCCCGGGTGCCAGGGCGGCGGTGGCGTGGCGTGGATCGGGTGTCGCCCGGCGTACCGGAGCGTGCGCGAAGGCGGGCGCGCTACGGCTCGCGCGGATAGTCGCCCTGGGCGAGGATCTCTCCGGCGGTGGCCGGGGTCCGGGTGGCGCAGTCGGCGGCGACGGCGTAGGCGTCCACCTGGTCGGAGTCGCGGGGGTGTGCGAGTACGACGACGTAGGCGTCCCGGCCCCCGAATCGCTCCTCCGACGCGGCGAGGGGCTCCTCGGTGCGGCCGATGGCGTTCCACACGCAGGGTGGCAGGGGGACGGTGGTGAGGTCTCTCTCCGTCTCCTGCTCGGTGGGTTCCTCGTCACTCTGGCTGTCGAGGGTCGTGGCGCCGTCCCCGGCGAGGAGGCGCCGGACCTCACCCGCGAGGGGGTCGTCCGCGCTTTCCGCCGCCCCCAGCTCGCCCTGGAGCGACTCGTCCGTGGCGGCGTCGCCCCCGCCCGCCGACTCGGGCGACGCCCCCAGGTCGGCGGTCTGGATGAGGGTGCCGCCGAGGCCGAGGGCGACGAGGGCGGCCGCGGCGGCCAGCGCCATGCGGGGCCACCGGCGCGGGCGGACGGTGCTTGTTTCACGTGAAACGGTGGCGGCTGCCGCCTCTGCCATGAGCGTCGCGTCGAGGCGGGCGGCGACATCGGCGGGGATGGGCGGGCTGGGGATGGCATTGAGCTCGGCGCTGAGGGCGTGAAGGTCGGCGAGGACGGCGGCGCAGTGGGCGCAGTCGGCGAGGTGGTCGCGGAGGGCGGCGGCCTCGTCGGGCGGCAGCAGCTCGGCGTCGAGCGCGGCGATCTCGGCCGGGTCCGGGTGCGTGTCGTTCATGCCTGACCTCCTTCCGCCGAGGCTCCGTCCCGGGGGGCTCCGTTCTCCGGGGTTCCCTTCCTCGTGGGCTTCCTCGCGGGCGTCGCGTTCCCCTCGTCGCTTTCCCTATCGTCCCTGTCCCTCGGTCCTGGGACGGATGCCCCTGCCGTCCGGTTCCCTCCCGGGGTGTCCGGCTGTGCACTCCGGGGGCGGAGGTGCCGCAGCAGCGGGAGGAGCCGGGTGCGCCCGCGGGCACAGCGGCTCTTGATGGTGCCGATGGGGACCTCGAGGATGCGGGCCGCCTCGGCCACGGGGTACCCCTGCATGTCGACCAGGACGAGGGCGGCGCGCTGTTCGATCGGCAGCTCTGCCAGAGCGCGCTGGAGCTCGCGGCGCAGGTCCTTCCGCTCGGCGGGGACGTCGGCGGATTCGTGGGGGTCCAGGAGTGCTTCCAGGCGGTCGGGCTCGGGCATGGGGGAGGTGCGGCGGCTCTTGGCCTTGCGGACACGGTCGAGGCAGGCGTTGACGGTGATGCGGTGCAGCCAGGTGGTGACGGCGGCCTGGCCGCGGAAGGTGTGGGCGGCCCGGTAGGCGGAGACGAGGGCGTCCTGGAGGGCGTCGGCGGCCTCCTCGCGGTCGCCGAGGGTCTTGAGGGCCACCGACCACAGGCGGTCGCGGTGGCGCCGCACGAGCTCGGAGAAGGCGTCGGGGTCGCCGGCGGCATGCCTGCTCAGCAGTTCCTCGTCGCTCACGACGTCGGGCTCCTCCGGGGCATGCCTGCCCACCACTCTTCCTCCCCTCTCCCCCACGCGGCCGCGGCCAGCCGTCCGCTGCCCGGTGTGCCGCTGCTCATCAGCCGGAAACGGTGACGCCGGTGATGCGGCCACGGTAGTTGCCGTCATCTCCCATCGGGAGTTCGGTGAGCCAGACGAGAACGAACCGTGTCTCGACCGGTACCTCGGAGCGGAGGCGGAGGAAGTCGCCGGTGGCGCGGTCGATGACGGCGTAGTCGTCGAGGCTGGTGGGCATGGTGGTGGTCCCGGGGGAGGCGGCGCGGAACTCGACGCCGGTGGCGCCGACCACGTCGACGGTCAGGGTCCGGACCTTCTGGGCCTCGCCGAGGTCGAGGACGAGCCCGACGCCGGGCTTCAGGTTGCCGAAGCCGGGGCCGTAGTAGTTGTTCGTATGCCATTCGGTGGCCGGGTCGGCGTCGATGGCGCCCGAGACGTACTCCGGGTTCTCCTCGGCGGCGTCGTCGAAGGGGTCGAAGTCGGTGGCGTCGCGGATGGTGAGGGGTTCGGGTTGGGCCGGCTCGTTCTGCTCGGCGGGCGGGGCGGTGGGGCCGGTGGTCTCGGCCTGGCTGTCGCCGTGCATGAGGGCGTCGGCGAGCTGCCAGCTGCCCAGGCCGAGGGCGGCGATGAGGAGGGCGGAGACGCTCCACTTCAGCGCGGTGCCGGTGCGGCCGGGCAGGGTGGGCGCGGCGCGCTGCGGGCGTGGGGCGTGGGGCTGCGCCGCGGGGCCGCTGCCGGGGGTCTGGCCGCCCGGGTGGTAGGTGGTGCGCTGGAGGGTCGGGAGCTGGCTGGGGGTGGGGTCGGCGGGCGGGATGCGGGGCAGCCGGGCGAGCTCCTCGACGAGGTCGGCGGGGGTGGTGCAGGGCTGGCGTGCCGTGGCGGCGGTGGCGCCGTTGTTGACCAGGGCCCGCATGGCGAGGTCGGACAGGCCGCGGTGCACGCCGGCGCGCACCTGGTCGGGGGTGGCCAGGGCCTCGCGGGGGCCCTTGCCGCGGATGACGCCGTCCAGTCCGTAGGCGCCCTCGGGGTAGGGCCAGCGCTGGGTGAGGGCGGCGTAGAGCAGGGCGCCGATGGCCTCGGTGTCGGCGCGCTGCGGGTCGGGCGCGGTGAGGCCGCGCAGCGCGGCGTCGACGGCCAGGCCGCGGATGCGGTACTGGCAGGGGCCGGTGCGCAGCACGGTGGCGGGGGTCAGCCGGAGGTGGGACAGGCTCTCGCGGTGGGCGGCGGCCATGGCCTCGGAGACCTGGCTGGCGAGGACGTACGCCTCGTGGGCGTCGAGCGGGCCGGTGTGCAGCAGGGTGCTGAGGGGGGTGGCGCCGGGCAGCCACTCGTGGATGACGTGGACCTGGCCGTTCTCCTCGACGGCGTCGAGGACCTGGATGAAGCGGGGATCGCCGAGCAGCGAGGCCGAGCGGGCGGCGGAGAGCACGGAGGGGGCCCGGTCGTGGTCGGCGGGCAGCACGTGGACGCCCACGGCGCGGCGGAGCTTTTCGTCCATGGCGCGCCAGCTGCTGAATCCGTCCAGCCGGGTGATGCATTCCTCGAGCCGGTACCGCTTGGAGAGTCTGTGGCCGCTGTGGAGCTCGGAAGCCTTGGCTTGCGAGGTGCTTTGGGCGTTCTCTGAACGCTGCGGCGGGCTGGTCGCCGTGCTCCGTTCCGCCACCGTATTCTTCCGCCTCCCCGGTCCTGGCTGCGTGCTGCCGGATTCGCTGCTGCCAGATTCATTGTGCCGGTACTCCGTCACAGTGCACGACATGTGAGTGCGACCGGAGGTTGTACGACGCCGTGTGGGCGTTATGTGTGAAGGGGTGCGCCGTGGGTGAGGCCGCGCTGAACGGGATGGAAAGCGCCGGGATCAGCGGCCCAGGCGGGCGCGGACCATGCCGAGGAGGGTGGTGAGCTCCTCGATGCGCATCCGGCGGGCCGCGAGGTAGAAGACGGCCAGGAGGATGACGCCGCCGCCGCAGAGGGCGGCGAGGGAGCCGATGACGCCCGCGCCGAGGGAGCCGAGGATGGTGACTCCGGCGGCGCCGCCGAGCAGGGCGGCCGGGAGGCTGGCGCCGGCCAGCCGGATGTAGGTGCGTGTGATGCGGGCGCCGTCGAGGTCGGTGCGCAGGCGTCTGCGCAGTCGGCGCCAGGCCACGCGCACGCCCAGGGCGTAGGCGAAGCCGTAGCCGACGGCGATGCCGGCGACGACCCAGCGGTCGGGGAGGACCAGGAAGCTGACGCAGCTGAGGACGATCCAGATGGCGGCGACGATGACCGTGTTGAAGAACGGGGTGCGGGTGTCCTCGAAGGCGTAGAAGGCGCGCAGCACGACGTACTGGGCGGAGAAGGGGATCAGGCCCAGGCCGAAGGCCATCAGGATGTAGCCGAAGGAGCGGGCGCTCTCCTCGCCGGTGGCTCCGAAGAGCAGGGTGCACATGGGGATGCCCAGGGCGAGGAAGGAGAACGCGACGGGCACGATCGCGACGGCGGAGGTGCGCAGGCCGTGGGAGAGGTCGTCGCGGACGGCCGCGGTGTCGCCGTCGGCGGCTGAGCGGGAGAGGCGGGGCATCAGGGCGGCCATGACGGAGACGGTGATGATGGCCTGCGGCATCTGCCAGATGAGCATGGCGCTGCTGTAGGCGATGAGGCCGGTGCCGGGGTGGCCGTCCTTGGCGGCGTTGTCGCCCGCCCAGGTGGCGAGCTGCGTGACGACGGTGAGGCCGAGCTGGTTGGCCAGCACGAACAGGACGGTCCACTTCGCCAGCCGGGCGGCCTTGCCCATGCCGTGGCCGCGCCAGTCGAAGCGGAGGCGGAGGCGGAAGCCGGCGGCGCGCAGGTAGGGGATCATGGCCAGGGCCTGGACGGTCAGGCCCAGGAGGGTGCCGATGCCCAGGAGGCGGATGCCGTCGACAGAGATGGTTTCCTCGGTCACGTCGGAGCTGTGCTGAGGGCCGTAGACCCACAGGAACATGCCGAAGGTGAAGATGACCACGATGTTGTTCAGGACCGGGGTCCACATCATCGGGCCGAAGCGGTCGCGGGCGTTGAGGATCTGGCCGAGCACGACGTGGATGCCCATGAAGAAGATCGTGGGCAGGCAGTAGCGCAGGAAGGCGACGGTGACCTCGTTGGCCGCGTCGTCGTCGGCGATCTTGGCGGACTGGGCCTGGACCAGCAGCGGGGCGGCGACCATGCCGATGACGACCAGCGCGGCGAGGGCGGCCATGACGAGGGTGAGGAGCCGGTTGGCGTAGGCCTCGCCGCCGTCGGAGTCGTTCTTCATGGCCCGCACGAGCTGGGGCACGAAGACCGAGTTCAGGCCGCCGCCGATGATCAGGATGTAGATCATGTTCGGCAGGTTCCAGGCGACGGTGTAGGTGTCGCCGAGCAGCATGCCGCCCAGGGCGGCGACGATCACGAGCTGCCGGATGAAGCCGGTGACGCGGGAGACCAGGGTGCCTGCGGCCATGATGGCGCTGGAGCGCAGCAGGCTGGCGGCGCGGCCGGGGGGCTGGCGGGGGGCGGCCGCGGGCACCTGGCGCGGCTGCGGCGGGTGCGGAGGATGCGGCGGCTGGTGCTGCGCCGGCGGGGGCTGCTGCTGGGGCGGCAGCGGCTGCTCGGCGGGCTGCCGGGGCGGCTGCGGGGCGTGCGCGGGCGCGTGGGCACCGGGCGGGGGCTGCGGGCTGGCCTGCTGGTCGCGGAAGAGGTACGCGAAGGCGTCGTCGAGGCCCTGGCGGGGGTCGTGAGGGCCGGGGCGGCTCTCCCCCGCCGTGCTGTCCACGCCCGCGTACGGGCCGGCGTACGGGCCGGGGGCCGGGCTGGGGGCCGGGCCGGCGTCGGGCGGCAGGTGGTGGGGCGGCGCCGGGGGCTGCGGCGCGGGCGCGTGCGCCCACTGCCGGGGGTCGTGGGTGGGCGCGGGCGGCGGCGGTGGCGGCGGGGGCGCGGCCGGGTCGTGGTAGCCGTCGGCGACCGGCTGCGGCCCCGGGAACTGGCCGGCGTACCGGGGGTCGGCGTACGCCGGGTCGGTGTACTCGGGACCGGGGTAGGACGGGTCGGCGTAGGCGGGGTTCTGGTACGCCGGGTCGGCGTAGGCGGGGTCGGCGTAGGGGGGAGCGTCGGCGTACGGGTTCGGCTGCTGCGGGTAGCCGTCGGGCGCGTACGGATCGTAGGCGGGTGGGCGGGACGCGGGCACGCCGGGGTCATCGCCGGGCTGGCCGTGTTCACGGTCGTACGGCGGTTGCATCGCTCGCCACCTCAAGGATTCGCGGGGCCGGGCTGCGGCTCAGTGGTTGCCCACCAGCTTCTCACCCTCGGGCGCGCTGTCGGTGCTGTCCTCGCCGGTGTCGGCCCGCTGAGCGGCGCGCTTGCGCTGCGTGTACATGCGGATCCCGGCCAGCACGACCAGCAGCAGGCCGCCCGCGATCACCATCATCACCACCGGTGTGATGGAGGTGACGTCCGCCTTGAACGTCATCGACTCGCCGTACGGCTTGCCGTCCTCGGTGTAGAGCTGGGCGGTCAGGAGGGAGTCGCCGCTGGCGTTGGCGGTGGTGGTGAACTTGAACGACTGGCTGTGGCCGCCGTTGATGGCGATGACCTGCGACTCGCTGACCTCCAGGCCGAGCTGCCGGCTGGAGGTCAGCTCCAGCGTCAGGCCCTGCACGTCCTGCACCAGGTTGTTCTGCACGGTGACCGGGATGGTGGCGCTGCGCCCGGAGAGCGTGATGTCGGACTTCGCGATCAGGTGGACCTGCTCGGTGAGGCCCTCGAGGTCGCCCTGCAGGTCCGAGCGGTACGCCACGCCCTCGGCGTCGCGGCCCCGCCAGGAGGTCGACATCTCGCGGCGGATGGCGTTGCCGTAGGGGACGGTCACCCGGTCGGTCTGGGTGAGGATCTGGGCGAAGTCGTCCAGGGTGCGCTGGGTCTCGCGCATCGCCTGGAACGCGCTGGCGGGCAGCTCCTGGTCGCGCAGCCGCTGCGGGTACTGGTCGGCGCCGGGCACCTGCTGGTTGGCCGCAGGGTCCGGTTCGGCGTCGGCGGCGTCGGCCAGGGTGGCGAACTCGATCCACTCGGCGTCCTGTTGGAGCGTGGTCAGCGCCCGGGCCATGGCCTGCGCCTGCGCGGTGGTGAAGGTGCGCTGCGGGGCGAGCACCACGCTGCGCTGGTTGGAGGGCTCCTGGAGGCTGATCGAGAGGGTCTGGGCGAGCAGCTGCTGCTGGGCCAGGGCGGCGTCGCCGCCGCGGCTCATGTCGCCGGAGAAGAGGGTGGAGAGCCGCTGGTCGGCGACGATCGCGGTGGTGCCGCCGCCGATGGGCCGGGCCGCGGTGGGCGTGTAGGTCAGGCCCTCACCGGGGCCGAGGCTGTCGCTGCGCGCGATGATGTTGTTCGCCCCGGCGGAGGTGGCCACGGAGACGATGGCGGGGTCGATGGCGCCGTCGACGGGCCAGGCGAAGTCGGTGCTGGGCTCGACCTTCAGCACCGTCTCCACAGTGACGCTGGCCGTCTCGGTGGCCTTCTTCAGCTGCCACAGCGCGCCCGGCACCTCCTGCCCCTGGTGGGCGAGGGAGGGCAGGTCGGGGTCGCCGAAGGGCAGCGCGATGACCTCGCTGTCCTGCACGGCGTCCTTCAGGGCGCCCAGCCAGGCCCGCGCCTGGGCCTGCCCGTCGCCGGGCACCAGCTCGCCGTCCTCGGTGTAGACCTGGTACTCCTCGGCCATGGCGTCGACCGAGGCGAGCAGGTCGGGGTCGATCACCCAGGTGACGGGGAGGTCGGCGCCGAGGGAGACCATGCGGTGCAGCTGGCCGCCGGGGGAGATCTCCTCCAGCAGGGAGTCGTCCCGGAAGACGGGGGTCTGCTCCTCGTTGGAGCCGGTCTGGGCGGTGAGGTGGGTGGTGGAGATCAGCGGCCACAGCACCGTCAGCCGGGTCGGCGCCGCCTGGCCGGCGCCGTCCGGCTGCCAGGGCAGCAGGGTGCGGCCGACGCCGAGATTGTCGAACCAGCGCGCCTCCTCGGTCTGCCCGATCAGCGTCACCGCGATCTGGTAGACGCCCGCCTCGCCGAGGGTGAACTCGGAGACGGGCACCCGCAGCGAGAAGGTGCGGGACATGCCCGGGGCGATGGTGCCGATGTCCTGGCCGAAGCCCCTGACGATGTCGCCGTCGAGCGTCTCGTCCCAGCCCGTGCGGGCGACCGCCTGGTCGATGGCGCTGCGGCTGTCCAGCAGCACGCCGCGCCGGGCCGCCACCGAGCTGTCGATGATGGGCGAGTCCCCCTCGTTGGTGATGGTGCCGCCGATGGTGAGCTCCCCGCCCTCCTCCGGGATGGTGGGGCTCACCTCGGTGATCGAGACGGTGGCGGTGCGCGACCGGGTGCCGGGCTCCTGCTCCTGGGCGTCGGCGCGGCCGGGGCCGGTGATCAGCCCGGTGAGCACCGGGAAGGCGAGCAGGAGCACCAGCAGCCCGCCGAACCGGCGCCAGCGCCCCCGGTCCGAACGGGCGTAGGACATCGCCTCTGCCACCTGTGCCACGCCTCCCAAAACCACTGGCCCTCGACCCGCTGGCTCAATTCCCGTTTCCCGTCGGCAACCCGCCGACATGGTAACGATGATCGACCCGGCGGAGTGCCGCCCTCCCCGGGGGCCCTGGGAAGGACGTGGGGAGGCTTGGGCACGACCGCGCCACGTACCCTGTGCTGTTGTGCCGAACGACAGGAACCAAACGCATTCCCCGCAGGACGTGGACCTGGGGCCGGCCCAGCGCCGGGCCGTCGCCGAGCTGCTGCGGGTTGCCCCGGTGGCCGACGATCTCGCCGCACGCTTCGCCAGGGCCGGGTTCTCCCTGGCGCTGGTCGGCGGCTCGGTCAGGGACGCGCTGCTGGGGCGGCTGGGCAACGATCTCGACTTCACCACGGACGCGCGGCCCGAGGACGTGCTGCGGATCGTGCGGCCATGGGCGGACGCGGTATGGGAGGTCGGTATCGCCTTCGGCACGGTGGGCTGCCGCAAGCGGGGGCCGGACGGCGGCGACGGCGACCGGGACTTCCAGCTGGAGATCACCACCTACCGGTCGGAGGCGTACGACCGGGATTCGCGCAAGCCCGAGGTGGTCTACGGCGATTCGCTCCAGGAAGACCTGGTGCGCCGGGACTTCACCGTCAACGCCATGGCCGTGGCCCTGCCGCGCAAGGAGTTCATCGACCCGCACGGCGGGCTGGCGGACCTGGCCCGGCGGCTGCTGCGCACCCCCGCCACGCCGGAGGCGTCCTTTTCCGACGACCCGCTGCGGATGCTGCGCGCGGCCCGGTTCGCGGCCCAGCTCGACTTCACGGTGGCGCGCGAGGTGCGGGCGGCGATGACCGACATGGCCGACCGGATCGGCATCGTCTCGGCGGAGCGGATCCGGGACGAGCTGAACAAGCTCGTCCTCAGCCGGAACCCCCGCACGGGGATCACGCTGCTCGTCGAGACCGGGCTGGCGGATCGGGTGCTGCCCGAGGTGCCCGCGCTGCGGCTGGAGCGGGACGAGCACCACCGCCACAAGGACGTGTACGAGCACAGCCTGACCGTGCTGGAGCAGGCGATCGCGCTGGAGGACGACGGGCCGGATCTCGTGCTGCGGCTGGCGGCGTTGCTGCACGACATCGGCAAGCCGAGGACGCGGCGCTTCGAGCCCGACGGGCGGGTTTCCTTCCACCACCACGAGGTGGTGGGGGCGAAGATGACCCGGCAGCGGATGGCGAAGCTGAAGTACCCGGGCGAGACGATCAAGGACGTCTCCCGCCTGGTCGAGCTGCACCTGCGCTTCCACGGCTACGGCACCGGGGAGTGGACGGACTCGGCGGTGCGGCGGTATGTCAGGGACGCCGGGCCGCTGCTCGAGCGGCTGCACAAGCTGACCCGCTCGGACTGCACCACCCGCAACCGGCGGAAGGCGCTCGCGCTGTCGCAGGCGTACGACGGGCTGGAGGAGCGGATCGCGCGGCTGAAGGAGCAGGAGGAGCTGGACGCGATCCGGCCTGACCTGAACGGCAACGAGATCATGGAGATCCTCGGCATCGGCCCCGGGCCGCGGGTGGGGCAGGCATACCGGCATCTGCTGGAGCTGCGCATGGATCACGGGCCGCTGGGATACGACGCCGCCGTGGCCGCGCTGAAGGACTGGTGGGCCTCCCAGGACGCCGCCCTGTAGCCCTTCGGCAGCCTCGACAGCGTTCGGCGGCCTCGCGGCACCGCGCCCCGCTAGGTGGTTGTTTCACGTGAAACGGAGGAGCGGCGCAGCCGGAAGACTCCGTAGGCGGTCACGGCGTAGAGCGCCGCGACGCACAGGAGGAGGGGCGAGGAGCGGCCGTCCGGGGGAAGCATCAGAGCGGCGAGGCCGGCCGCGGCGACGAACGCGACGTTGAAGAGCATGTCGTAGAGCGAGAAGACGCGGCCGCGGAAGGCGTCGTCGACCGAGGACTGGACCACGGTGTCGGTGACGATCTTGGCGCCCTGGGAGACCAGGCCGAGCACGAACGCCGCGATCAGCATCGGCACGGGCCTGAAGGGCAGCCCCAGGGCGGGCACCAGCACGGCGGCGATCGCCGCGCAGATCGAGAACCAGCCCAGGCGGCCCACCCGGGCCACCGCCCAGGGCGTGGCGATGGTGGCGGCGAAGAATCCGGCGCCGGAGGCGGCGAGCGCCGCGCCCAGCAGCGCGATCCCGTCGTCGTTGCCACCGTCGCCCCAGGCGTAGCGGGCGAGCATGAGGACCATCACCAGCAGAGCGCCGTAGCAGAAGCGGGTGGCTCCTATGGCGACGAGGGTCCAGCCGGCCTGGGGCCGTACCGAGAGGTGCCGCAGGCCGGCGGCCAGGCCGTGGGCGGTGCTGGCGAGGGCGGCGGTGAGGCGGGGCAGCACCTCGTCGGGGTCGGGCCCGAGGAGGCCGCGAGCCATGCGCAGGGCGGCGAGGCCGGCGAGGAGGTAGACGGCTGCGGCGAGGGCTACGGCGAGCGCGTCCTCGGCGACCGGGGTGCGGGGCAGTGCCTGGGCGGCGACGGCGGAGCCCGCGCCGAGGGTGGCGGCGAGGGTGCCGGCGGTGGGGGTGATGGAGTTGGCGACGACGAGCCGGTCGGCGTCCACCACGCGGGGCAGGGCGGCGGAGAGCCCGGCCAGGACAAAGCGGTTGACGGCGGTGACCGACAGGGCGGAGAGGTAGAACAGCCAGTCGGGTACGCCGCTGATCACCAGGAGGCAGGTGCCCGCGGCGAGGGCGGTCCGCAGCAGGTTGCCGTAGACGAGCACCTGGCGGCGGTTCATGCGGTCCAGCAGCACGCCGGCGAACGGGCCAAGCAGGGAGTAGGGCAGGAGCAGCACGGCCATGGCGGCGGCGATGTCGGTGGGGGAGGTCTCCTCCTCGGGTGAGAAGACGACGTAGGTGGCCAGCCCTGCCTGGAAGAGGCCGTCGGCGAACTGGGAGAGCAGGCGTACGGTCAGCAGGCGGCGGAAGCCGGGGAAGCGCAGCAGAGTGCGCAGGTCGGCCGCGACCGAGCCCCGGGCGGCGTCAGGTTTCACGTGAAACGTCTCGGGTCTCGCGGGGACTCCAGGTCGGGGGCGGCGTGACGCCCCACTCGACGTACGCGCTGGCGTTGGGCGCGGGGGGCTGGGTGCGGAGCGCGAAGGCGTCGGGGGCGCCGTCGAGGACGCCGCCGCCGGGGTCGTCGGAGCCGTCGCGCCGCACCGGGTCGCGTTCGGGGCGCAGCACGTCGCGGACGACGAGGGCGCAGAGATAGAGGGTGCCGGCGAGGTGGAGGAGGATGGCGAGCTGGTAGCCGCCCGGGGGGAGCCCCTGCTGGGCCTCACCGCTGGTGTAGGCGAGGTACATCCAGATGCCGATGAAGTAGAGCACCTCGCAGGCCTGCCAGATGAGGAAGTCGCGCCAGCGGGGGCGGGCCAGGACGGCGAGCGGGATGAGCCAGAGCACGTACTGCGGGGAGTAGACCTTGTTGGTGACGATGAAGAGCGCCACGACGAGGAAGGCGAGCTGCGCCAGGCGGGGCCTGCGCGGCGCGAGCAGGGCCAGGGCGGCCAGGGCGATGCAGCCGACCACGACCAGCAGGGTGGCGTAGGCGTTGACGGTGTCCGGGCTGAGGGAGGTGTCGGTGCGCTGGACGATCACCAGCCAGGGGGAGCCGAAGTCCACGGGCCGTTCCTGGCTGAAGGTGTAGAACTTCGCCCAACCGTCCCGCGCCCAGAGGATGAAGGGGAGGTTGACCACGAGCCAGGCGCCGGCAGCGCCGGTGGCGGCCTGGGCGAAGGCGTACCAGCGGCGGGCCCGCCAGCACAGCACGAAGAGCGGGCCGAGCAGCAGCACGGGGTAGAACTTGGCGGCTGTGGCGAGCCCCAGCAGGACGCCGGCGGACAGCGGGCGCGAGCGGGACCACATCAGCAGGGCGGCGCAGACGAGGGCGCCGGCCAGCAGGTCCCAGTTGATGGTGGCGGTCAGCGCCAGCGCGGGGGCGAGGGCGACGAGGAGGCCGTCCCAGGGGCGGTTGCGGTGGATGCGCCTGACGCAGACGGTGATGACCACGGCGCAGGCCATCAGCATGCCGGCGTTGATGAGCCAGTAGAGCTGCTCGGGCCGGGGGTCGGAGGTGGATCCGGGGGTCAGCCAGGCCGCCAGCTCCATGAACAGCCCCGTCAGGACCGGGTATTCGAGGTACTCCATGTCGGAGAGGTCCTCGGGGATGCGGTCGAAGTAGGGGACGAGGCCGTCGGCGAAGCCGCGGGCGTTGTACAGGTGGGGGATGTCGGAGTAGCAGGCGTGGGTGTACTGCGACGTGGCGCCGTAGAACCAGCCGCCGTCATAGCAGGGCAGCTTCTGGACCATGCCGAGGGCGAACATCCCGATGGTCACCAGCGCGATGACGCGGACGGGCGCCCACCGGCCGACGCCGGGCACCGCGTGGCGGCCGGCGGGGCCGCCGATGAGCTCGCTGCCGGCGGCGGCCACCTCGTCCTGGGCGGTGGGCAGCACGGGACCTCGGGCAGGGGGATGCGCCATGGCCCCATCTTGCCGCACGGGCCCGGCGTGGCCGCGTCGGTGGGGCGGTGTCGGTGGCGCGGCGGTGGCGCGGCGGTAGCGCGGCGATGGCGCGGCGACGGTGCGGGCGGTTGGCGCTCAGGCGTGGCGCCGCGGGCCAGGCCCGGTGCGTTCGGCGTGGCGGGGCTGCCGGGGCGCGGGATGGTCGAGCGTGGGCCCGGCGGGCGCGCCGAGGCGGGACTTCACCTCGGGGCCGATCGCGACCTTCAGCAGGCCGGTGGCGTGGGCGCGGGCGCCGAGGGCGACCCGGCCGTTGGCCCCCAGGTAGGTCATGAGCCACTGCACGCGGCGCTGCACGCTGCGGTGGCTGAGACCCACCCGGTACGCCACGCGGGCGTCGTCGTAGCCGCGCGCCAGCAGTTCCAGGATCCGCAGGTCCAGGGCATCCGGTCGCTGTCTGGCAGTGGCACTGGCGCTGGCACTCGCACTGGCACCCATGGTTCTCCTGGACCCTCCCGTCTGGACTCTCCTGTGCTTCCCGTCAGTTGGGGCACGGAACCCAGCCCCACGGTAGGCCGGATCCGCCGCTCGTGCGAGGCGTTCATTTCGGGCGTTATCGCGACCGATGCCCCTATGACGCACGCGCGGGTGGTGGCGTCATTACGCCACCACCCGCGCGTCGGCAGGTCGGCCGGGGTCAGGGGGTCTCTTCCTCCGTGGCTCCCTGCCCCCCGATGATGAACCCGCCGCCGTTATCGCCGCCGCCCTCGGTGCCCGAGGTCTCACCGCCCTCGGTCGTGCCGCTGTCGGTGCCGGTGCTGGTCCCGGAGTCGGTGCCCTCGTCCGTGCCGCCGGTATCGGTACCGCCGGTGTCCGTGCCGCCCGTCTCGCAGTCCCACCAGCAGGTCTCGGTGGGATCGGGCGAGGTCGGATCATCGGTCGGCGTCGAGTCGGTCGGCGACGGGTCGGGCTCCTCGGACTCCTCCGGGGATTCGGACTCCTCGGGCTGCGTCGGCAGGGGATCCTCCTCCACCGGCAGATCCTCCTGCGGGTCGTCGACGCCATGGGCGTAGATCGTCTCGCCGACGTTCGGCGCGTCGGGGAACCGCTCCGCCTCGTCGCCCCGGGTGGCCACCTTCATGTAGTCCACCCAGACGTCAAGCGGCAGCGAGCCACCGTTGATCCGCTCTTCTCCCGCGGTGCCGTACATCGACAGGAATCCCATCTTCTCGCCCTCGACGAGATCCTCTTCGGAGTCGGCCTGGCGCCACATGCCGATCGCTGTGGAGAGGTTGGGGGTGTAACCGACGTACCAGGCGCTCCTGTTGTCGTCCGTGGTGCCGGTCTTGCCCGCCGAGGGGATGCCGAGCTCCTGTGCGCCGGAGCCGCTGCCGTTCTCGACCACGCCGACGAGGGCCTCCGTGACGTTGTCCGCGACATCGGAATCGAACGCCTGTTCGGTTTCGCTGAGTTCCTCGTCGTCGTCGTGCGCCCAGTAGAAGGCGGGGTCGCGCTTCTCGACCTTCTCGACGGAGTACGGCTCGGCCTGCTCGCCATGGGCGGCGAAGGTGCTGTAGGCGGAGGCCATCCGGATCGCGCTGGGGGTGGAGACGCCCAGGGCGAACGTGGGCACGGTGTCGTCGTGCGGGCCGAGGCTCTCCTCCTTCAGCCCGGCGTCGATCGCCGCCTGCGCCACCGTGTTCGGGCCGACGTCCATGCCGAGCTGCACGAGGGGCGAGTTGGCTGAGACCTCCATCGCCTCCCACAGCGAGATCTCCTCATACGAGCCGCCCTCGAAATTGTTCTGCTCCCAGTTGAACGGCTCCTTGGTCTCCGGATCCTCGCCCTCCCAGGTGGTGCCGTCGTAGTTCTCGATGAGCAGTTCGTCCTCGCCCGGATACATGCTGTCGAGGGAGACCCGCGTTCTGTCGTTCGTGCCCTGGTCCTCGCCCTTCTCCGGATCCCTGACACCGTCGCGCATGGCCGCCGCGATCACGAAGGGCTTGAACGTCGACCCCACCTGGACGTCGGGCCGGTCGGCGTTGTTGACGTAGTGCTCCAGGAAGTTCTTGCCGCCGTAGATCGCCACGATCGCGCCGTCTCCCGGCACGACGGAGGCGCCGCCGAACTGGACGTGGCGGTCCTCGGGGCGGGCCTCAGGGTCGATGTTCTCCTCCATCACGCCTTCGACGGCGCCCTGCATCGCGTTGACCAGGTCCCGGTCGAAGGTGGTGTGGATCTGGTACCCGCCGCGGGTCAGCTCCTCCTCGGAGACGATGTCGTTGGAGGTGAGGTAGTTGTCGGCCAGCATGGTGAGGTACCCGATCTGGCCGGCCTTCTCCTGGGAGGGCGTCTGCGGGTTCGGCAGCGGGAACTTGGTGTACTGCGCGCGGTCGGACTCCCGCATGTCGCCGACTTCCACCATCCGGTTGAGCACCCACGACCAGCGGGCCTCGGCGTTCGCCTTGATCTCCGGATCCGGCTCCTCGCCGCCGCTGATGAACGGGTCGTACAGGTTGGCGCCGTTGAGCAGCGTGGCCATGTAGGCGCACTCGCTGGTGTTGAGCTCGGAGGCGTTCTTGCCGTAGTACGCCTGGGCGGCCGCCTGGATGCCGTAGGTCTGGCCGCGCCCGAAGTACGAGGTGTTGAAGTACCCCTCGAGGATTTCGTCCTTGGAGTACTCGGCACCCACCTTGATCGACAGCAGCAGCTCCCGGGCCTTGCGGGTGAGCGTCTGCTCCTGCGAGAGGTAGGTGTTCTTCACGTACTGCTGCGTGATGGTGGAGCCCGACTGCACGTCGCCGCCGCGCGCCATGTTCAGCACCGCGCGGCCGATGCCGATCGGATCGATGCCCGCGTCCTCCCAGAACGTGGCGTTCTCCGCGGCGACCACGGCGTCCTGGCACGCCTTGGGGATGTCGGTGAGCTCGACGTTCTGCCGGGTGAGGCCGTCCACGCCGCCGGAGGTCACCATCTGGGTGCCGTCGGCCCAGTAGTAGGTGTTGGACTGCGCGAGGGTGAGCTCGTTCTCCTCGGGGATCTCGATCATGGCGTACGCCACACCGACGAGCCCGATCAGCATGCCGATGAAGGTGAGGGTCGAGCCCAGCACCTGCTTCCACGACGGCATCCAGCGCCGCAGGCCGGTATAGCCCGAGCGCGGGTAGTCGATGAAGCGCTTGCGCCGGGGCGGTGCCGCCCGGCGCCGCCGCCCGCCGCCGACGCCCTCGGCCGCGCTGCCCGCCGCGCGCCGCCGCCCGCCGCGCTGCGCGGCGCGCCGCGCCTCGGCGCGGCTGCCGTACGGGCGCTCCGGCGTGGCGCCCGGCGGCGGCGGGGGCGTGGGCGGGCCCGAGGGACGTCCCTGCGGCTGCGGCCCGGGGTTAGCCGCGCGCCGGCCGGACGGCGGCGCGGCGCGGCGACCGCGGGACTGCGGCGGCTTGCGACGGTGCTCGCTCATAGGACAGCTACTCCTTGGACAGACGCGGAACGCCTGCTGGCGGCAGATCCTTCAGGTGGCTTCCAGTCCCCCGGCGCGTGCTCAGTCCTCCGCTCGGCTCTGGGCACACGGCACCAAGAACGAGGACGACGACGGACGTCGCTGAGTTCCCGGCGGCGGTCTTCTGCACGGCCCCAGACTACGCAGGGCCAAACCTCCATCTTTCTTTGGATAGCGATTATTTGGTGCATTTCGCGGTGTGCGAAGTGAAGATGTGATCCCCTTCACCGGGCGTCACGGGGGCTCACGGAGGTTTACCCGCGCCTCCCGCTTGCCGCGGCCGCCGCGGCGTTCTATCGTTGCGATGTATCGACTCGATACATCGAGTCGAGTGCACAACGAGGGTACGGGAAGCGAATGGGAGGTGACCACCCTGGTGAGCCGACGTTCAGGGGTCCTGGAGTTCGCCATCCTCGGGCTCCTGCGCGAGTCCCCCATGCACGGGTACGAGCTGCGCAAGCGGCTGAACACCTCGCTCGGCGTCTTCAGGGCGTTCAGCTACGGCTCCCTCTACCCCTGCCTGAAGACACTGGTGCGCCAGGGCTGGCTCGCCGAGGAGCACAGCGGGCCCGAGGAGGCCCGGGCGCCGCTGGCCGGACGCCGGGCCCGGATCGTCTACCGGCTCACGGCGGAGGGCAAGGAGCACTTCGAGGAGCTGCTGGCCCAGACCGGACCGGACTCCTGGGAGGACGAGCACTTCGGCGTGCGCTTCGCCTTCTTCGGCCAGACCTCGCGGGACGTGCGGATGCGCGTGCTGGAGGGACGCCGCACCCGCCTGGAGGAGCGGCTGGCGAAGATGCGGGCCTCGCTCGCACGGACGCGGGAGAAGCTCGATGCCTACACCCTCGAGCTCCAGCGGCACGGCATGGAGTCCGTGGAGCGTGAGGTCCGCTGGCTCAACGAGCTCATCGAGAGCGAGCGGGAAGGGCGCGACCGAGCCGAGCGTGCCGACCGTGCCGACCGCGCCGACGAGGGCGGCACGGGCGACCGGACCGATCCGGTTAACGAGGGCCCCCCGGGCGACCGGGGCGAGAACAGCGAGAAACCCGGGCCACCCGGGCCACCCGGGCGTTCCGGCCCCGCCGGGCGTTCCGGACGCCCCAGGCGTTCCACGCGCCGGCGGCCGTCCGACGGCACCGGCAGCACCGACAACACCTAACGAATACACAGCACAGCGATCAACACCACACAGCGCACCCCGCGCGGCGGGGTCGTGCCGAGAACGAACAGGGAGCAGCCGGAATGGGTTCGGTTCGTGTAGCCATCGCCGGCGTGGGCAACTGCGCCGCATCGCTGGTACAGGGCGTCGAGTACTACAAGGACGCCTCCCCGGACAGCCGGGTGCCGGGTCTGATGCACGTACGGTTCGGCGACTACCACGTCTCCGACATCGAGTTCGTGGCCGCCTTCGACGTCGACGCCAAGAAGGTCGGCATCGACCTCTCCGACGCCATTGGTGCCAGCGAGAACAACACCGTCAAGATCTGCGACGTGCCCCCCACCGGCGTGACCGTGCAACGCGGGGAGACCCACGACGGCCTGGGCAAGTACTACCGCGAGACCATCGTCGAGTCCGACCGCGACCCGGTCGACGTCGTCAAGGTGCTCAAGGACACCCGCGCCGACGTCCTGGTCTGCTACATGCCGGTCGGCTCCGAGACCGCCGCGAAGTTCTACGCCCAGTGCGCCCTCGACGCCGGCGTCGCCTTCGTCAACGCCCTGCCGGTCTTCATCGCCGGCACCAAGGAGTGGGCCGACAAGTTCACCGCCGCCGGCGTCCCGATCGTCGGCGACGACATCAAGTCCCAGGTCGGCGCCACCATCACCCACCGCGTCCTCGCCAAGCTCTTCGAGGACCGGGGCGTGATCCTGGACCGCACCATGCAGCTGAACGTCGGCGGCAACATGGACTTCAAGAACATGCTGGAGCGCGACCGGCTGGAGTCGAAGAAGATCTCCAAGACGCAGGCCGTCACCTCGCAGATCCCCGACCGGGACCTCGGCGAGAAGAACGTCCACATCGGCCCGTCGGACTACGTCGCCTGGCTCGACGACCGCAAGTGGGCGTACGTCCGCCTGGAGGGCCGGGCCTTCGGCGACGTCCCGCTGAGCCTGGAGTACAAGCTGGAGGTCTGGGACTCGCCGAACTCCGCGGGCGTCATCATCGACGCGCTGCGGGCGGCGAAGATCGCCAAGGACCGGGGCATCGGCGGCCCGATCCTGTCGGCGTCCTCCTACTTCATGAAGTCCCCGCCCGTGCAGTACTTCGACGACGTGGCGCGGGAGAGCGTCGAGAAGTTCATCCGCGGCGAGGTCGAGCGCTAGGCAGTCGAGCGGGCGCTTGGCCGTCGATCACGAGGCCGTCGATCACTCGACCCTGGCCGGGCCGGCCAGGCGGCGCCGCAAACGCGCGTGGTCCCGGGCACACAGGCACCCGGGACCACGCGCGTTTGCCTCACATGTCCACCAGCCGGTCCACCTGGGTCGTCGTGTGCCGCAGGATCGCCTTCAGCTCGTCGCCCACCTTCGGGCCCTTCGCCTCCGCCGGCACGAACAGGATCGACACCTGCATGTGCGGCGGCTCCGCGAACCATCGCTGCTTGCCGTCCCACAGGAACGGCGACAGGTTCCGGTTCACCGTCGCCAGCCCCGCCCGCGCCATGCCCTTGGCCCGCGAGGTCATGCCGTGCAGCGCCTTGGGCGCCTCGAGCCCCACGCCGTGCGAGGTGCCCCCCGCCACCACCGCCAGCCAGCCGTCCCCCGGCGCCTTCTGCTGCCGGTACCCGAACCGGTCCCCCTTCGCCACCGGCGTCACGTCCAGCACCGCGCCCCGGTATTCCGTCGCCCCGTGATCCCCCAGCCACAGCCGCGTCCCGATCCGCGCCCGGAACCGCGTCTGCGGGAACTGCTGCCGCAGCCGCAGCAGTTCCTCGGCGGTCAGGTGGCTGACGAACATCGTGTCCAGCGGCAGCCGCGCCGCGCGCAGCCGGTCCATCCACCCGATCACCTCCTCCACGGCGTCCGTGCCGTCCGTGCGGTCCAGCGGCAGGTGGATCGCGAACCCCTCGAGCCGCACCTCGTCCAGCGCCGCCTGCAGCTTGCCAAGGTCCCTCGCCGTCACCCCGTGCCGCTTCATCGAGCTCATCACCTCGACGACCACCCGCGACCCCACCAGCCCGTACACGCCGTCCACCGACGACGCCGTGCGGATCACCCGGTCCGGCAGCGGCACCGGCTCCTCGCCCCGCCGGTAGGGCGTCAGCACCAGCAGATCGCCGCCGAAGCGATCCTTCATCGGCGCCGCCTCGTACGTCGTCCCCACCGCGAGGACGTCGCAGCCGAGCAGCGTGGTCTCCTCCGCCAGCTTCTCGTGCCCGAAGCCGTACCCGTTGCCCTTGCACACGGGCACCAGGTCGGGGAAGTCATTCAGCACCGACCGCTGGTGCGCCCGCCAGCGGCCCGTATCGACGTAAAGGGTGAGCGCCATGGCCGGGGAGACCCTCTCTGTGTCGTGCTCTGTGCTCTGTTCTCTTCTGCTCTGTACGTGTACGCGCCTCGCTCAGCGCCGGGACATGTAGATGTCCAGTGCCTTGTGGAGCAGCCGGTTCAACGGGTAGTCCCACTCGCCGAGGTACTCCGCAGCCTCCCCGCCCGTCCCCACCTTGAACTGGATCAGGCCGAAGAGATGGTCGGTCTCCTCCAGTGAGTCACCGATGCCCCGCAGGTCGTAGACATCGGCCCCCATGTCGTGAGCGTCGCACAGCATGCGCCACTGCATCGCGTTGGACGGCCGGACCTCCCGCTTGTGGTTGGCGGAAGCACCGTACGAATACCACACATGCCCCCCCACGATCAGCATCGTCGCCGCCGCCACCGCCTCCCCCTCGTGCGTGGCGAAGTACAGCCGCATCCGGTCCGGGTCCTCGGCGTTCAGCACCCGCCACATCCGCTCGAAGTACATCAGGGGGCGCGGACGGAACTTGTCGCGCTCCGCGGTGACCTCGTACAACTGCTGCCACGCCGGGAGGTCGTCGTAGCCCCCGCGCACCACCTGCACGTCCGCCTTCTCGGCCTTCTTGATGTTCCGCCGCCACAGCTGATTGAAGCCCTTGTGGACGTCCTCGAGCGAACGCCCCCGCAGCGGGATCTGGAAGACGTACCGCGGCTGCACGTCCCCGAAGCCCGCCCCGCCGTCCTCGCCCTGCTGCCACCCCATCCGCCGCAGCCGGTCGGCCACCTCGTACGCCTTGGCGTCCCGGAACGTCGGCTCCACGTCCCGCAGCCGCTTCGCGTCCGGCGACTGGATCCCCGCCTTGACCGCCGCCGCGCTCCACCGCCGGATCACCACCGGCGGCCCCATCTTCACCGAGAACGCGCCCTGCTTCTTCAGGTGATCCAGCATCGGCCGCAGCCACTCCTCCAGGTTCGGCGCGAACCAGTTGATCACCGGCCCCTCCGGCAGGTACGCCAGATAGCGCTTCACCCTCGGCAGCTGCCTGTACAGCACCAGGCCCACGCCCACCAGCCGCTCGGAGAGGTCGAACCAGCCCAGCGACTCGGCCCGCCACTCCGCCTTCACGTCCCCCCACGCGGGCACCTGCATGTGGCTGGCCGAGGGGAGCGAGCGGATGAACGCCAGGTGCTGCTCGCGGCTGATGGTCCTCAGGGTCAGGCTCATACGGGGCGCTCCTCCGGCGTCAGTCCCAGTCGAGTCAGGGTCTGGCCGAAGCCTAACGGCGGCAGGAACGCCACGGGTCGCCGCGGGTCGACAGCGGCGGGTCAGCGGCGGCGCCGGGCGCGGGCCGGGCGCGGGTCAGCCCAGCAGGCCGCCGAAGAGGCCGCCGTGGGCCATTCCCAGGTAGAAGCCGACGCCCGACGCTCCCATCCCGATGATCAGGAGGAACCGCTCGGCCGTCGTCGCGGAGATCAGCTGCCCCCAGCCGCCCACGGCGATGCCGATCAGCCCCACCCACGAGCTGATCAGATGCAGGTCAGGAACGATCGCGGTGAGCGCCGCCACCGCCCCCAGCACCAGCGTCACCAGCGCGAAGGCGTTCTGGACCGGATGATCCCTGCCGTCGGTGTTCAGAGCGTTGAGAAAGGAGAAAGGACCGTGATGAGCCGCCTGCGTCATCAGGCACCTCCGACGTCGCCCGATGTGTCCCGACGTATCCAGACTGCGCCCGCACCCGGCCGGATTTCAACCGGAAGGAGAAAGGCGGGTACGGTGTACTGTCCGCTCCACAGCGGACCGAACGCATCTGACCCTCCTGCCACGGATCGTCCGTGGCCGCCTGAGTCCAGAGGAGGTGGGTTTTCGCATGCGTCACTACGAGGTGATGGTGATCCTCGACCCCGATCTTGAGGAACGCTCCGTCGCCCCCATGATCGAGAACTTCATGTCGGTCGTACGCGACGGCGGAGGCAAGGTCGAGAAGGTCGACACCTGGGGCCGTCGCCGTCTCGCCTACGAGATCGACAAGAAGCCCGAGGGCATCTACTCCGTCATCGACCTGCGGGCCGAGCCGGATGTCGTCAAGGAACTCGACCGGCAGATGAACCTGAACGAGTCGGTGATGCGGACCAAGGTCCTGCGTCCCGACACCCACTGACCCTGACCCTCACCCTCAGCGGACCTCAGTGTCAGTGCCATAAGTAATCATCGCAGCATCAGCTGTTACCCCCCGCCGAGAGGTTCTTCCCATGGCAGGCGAGACCGTCATCACGGTCGTCGGCAACCTTGTCGACGACCCCGAGCTGCGCTTCACCGCATCCGGTGCGGCGGTCGCGAAGTTTCGCGTCGCATCCACCCCGCGCGTCTTCGACCGGCAGACCAGCGAGTGGCGGGACGGCGAGACGCTGTTCCTGACCTGCTCGGTCTGGCGCCAGGCCGCGGAGAACGTCGCCGAGTCCCTCACCAAGGGCACCCGCGTCATCGTCCAGGGCCGCCTCAAGCAGCGCTCCTACGAGGACCGGGAAGGCGTCAAGCGCACGGTCTTCGAGCTGGAGGTCGACGAGGTCGGCGCCAGCCTGCGCAACGCCACGGCGAAGATCACCAGGGTCGCCGGCCGCGGCGGCCAGCAGGGCGGTGGCGGTGGCGGCTGGGGCGGAGGCCCCGGCGGCGGCCAGCAGGGCGGTCCGGCGGGTGGCCCCGCGGGCGACCCCTGGGCCACCGGAGCGCCCGCCGGCGGTGGCCAGCAGGGCGGCGGCGGTGGCGGTGGCGGCTGGGGCGGAGGCCCCGGCGGCGGTGGCGGCGGCGGTGGCGGCGGATACTCCGACGAGCCGCCCTTCTGACACTGACTCCACGCTTTCGTTGAATTCACGGAGAGACTCGAAGAGACCATGGCGAAGCCGCCTGCGCGCAAGCCGAAGAAGAAGGTTTGCGTCTTCTGCAAGGAAAAGATCACCTACGTCGACTACAAGGACACGAACCTGCTGCGGAAGTTCATCTCCGACCGCGGCAAGATCCGTGCCCGCCGCGTCACCGGCAACTGCACCCAGCACCAGCGCGATGTCGCCACGGCCGTGAAGAACAGCCGCGAGATGGCGCTGCTGCCCTACACCTCGACCGCTCGCTAGGCCAGGGGAGACAAGGCGTCATGAAGATCATCCTGACCAGCGAGGTCAACGGCCTGGGCACGGCCGGCGACGTCGTCGAGGTGAAGGACGGGTACGCCCGCAACTACCTGCTGCCGCGCAACTTCGCGATCCGCTGGAGCAAGGGCGGGGAGAAGGACGTCGAGCAGATCCGCCGCGCCCGCAAGATCCGCGAGATCGCCTCGGTCGAGCAGGCCAACGAGATCAAGGCCCAGCTGGAGGCCCTGACGGTCCGCCTGAAGGTCCGCGCCGGCTCCGGCGGCCGTCTCTTCGGCTCCGTCACCCCCGCCGACATCGTCACGGCGGTGAAGGACGCCGGCGGCCCCGATGTGGACAAGCGGCGCATCGAGCTGGGCACGCCCATCAAGAGCCTCGGCTCGCACCGGGTCGCGGTCCGGCTGCACCCCGAGGTGTCCGCCACCCTCGGCCTCCAGGTCGACGCGGCGAAGTAACGCGCCCGGCCGCACCGGCCGCTGGCCGGTCACCGCCGCGGTGCCCGAGCTACGCCCGCACCGCGCCGGTGACCAGCCAGCGGCCGGTGCGGGCGCGCATCCCCAGGGTGGCCAGCCGGGTCAGCATCATCAGCCCGGCCAGCGCCCACCACAGCGTGGTGATGCCACCGCCCAGGGTCGGGACGAGCAGCGCCACCGGCGTGAACACCGCCAGCGTCAGCAGCATGGCGCCCGCCAGGTACGGCCCGTCTCCCGCGCCCATCAGCACGCCGTCCAGCACGAACACCACGCCGGCCAGCGGCTGGGTCACCGCGACCACGAGCAGCAGCGGCAGCAGCGTGTCCCGCACCGCCTCGTCGCCGGTGAACAGCCGCAGCAGCAGCGGGCTGGCGGCGGCCGTCGCCAGCCCGAGGACGAGCCCCGCGACCGCACCCCACCACACCATCCGCCAGCAGGCCGCCCGCGCCCCGTCGGCGTCCCCCGCGCCGAGGTGGCGGCCGATGATGGCCTGGCCCGCGATGGCGATGGCGTCGAGGGCGAACGCCATCAGCGTCCACATCGTCAGCGCGAGCTGGTGCGCGGCCATTTGGGTGTCGCTCAGCCGGGCCGCCACCGCCGTGGCCACCAGCAGCACGGCGCGCAGCGAGACGGTGCGGACCAGCAGCGGCGCCCCGGCGCGGGCGCTGGCCCGTATCCCGTCCGTGCTCGGGCGCAGTGAGGCGCCGTGCCGGCGGGCGCCGCGGACCACGACCCGGAGGTAGGCGGCGGCCATGGCGTTCTGGGCGAGCACCGTGCCCCAGGCGGAGCCGGCGACGCCCCAGTCGAAGCCGTAGATGAACACGGCGTTGAGCGCGGCGTTGGCGGCGAAGCCGGCGATGGCGACGTAGAGCGGGGTGCGGGTGTCCTGCAGGCCGCGCAGCACACCCGTGGCGGCGAGCACGGCCAGCATGGCGGGGATGCCGAGGGCGCTGACACGCAGGTAGGTGGTGGCGTGCGGGGCGGCGTTGGCGGAGGCGCCGAACGCCTCGGTGAGCGCGGGGGCGGTGGGGACCACGGCGGCGACGAGGGCGAGGCCGAGGAGGAGGGCGAGCCAGATGCCGTCCATGCCCTGCCGGATGGCGGCGGGCAGGTCCCCGGCGCCCAGCCGCCGGGCGACGGCGGCGGTGGTGGCGTAGGCGAGGAAGACGAAGATGCCGACGCCGGTGGTGAGGAGGGCGGCGGCGACGCCGAGCCCGGCGAGCTGCGCGGTGCCGAGGTGGCCGACCATGGCGCTGTCGGCCATGAGGAAGAGCGGCTCGGCGACGAGCGAGCCGAAGGCGGGCAGGGCGAGCGCGACGATCTCGCGATCGCGCCGCCGGGCGGCGCGGCGCCGCTCCTTCGCGTCGCTACGGCCGCCCGGAGTCTGATCACTGTGCGTAGGCGCGGGGGTGCCGGGTGGCGTCGGTGGCATGGGCGTCATCCAAACATCCACAGGTAATGGATGCAAGGGATTTGGATCCCTTACATTCCGGGGGTCGTGGTGTGATGGTCTGCCGTCGTTGTCGTGATCTTGGCGAGAGAGCCGAAGTTTTTTCCGCCCACAGGCGGTGGATGATGTCTTCGCAGGTCAGATGGCATCCCAGGCGATCATGGTCACGTCGTCCACAGCGCCGTCCCCCGCTTCGTCCACAGGAATCGCCGCGTCGTCCACAGGGACTGATCTGATGTCCACATCAGCCTGTGGATAACTTGCTTGGCCCCCGCCTGCCTGGCCCTTAGCGTTGGTCCGCGCTCGCCTGGGCGTCGCCTGCGCTTCTGATCCTTCTCGACGCGCCGTAACCCGAGGCTGGCGACCGACTGTCAGTGCCGTGCCGTATCAAGGACGGTGTCGGCCTGGCGAGGCAGGCGAGGCAGGCCGTGCTTGCGGGAGGAGGCGGGGGTTGTGGCTGACCTGGAGCGTTCGGGGCCGGCGGCGGGGCCGCCGTGGGACGAGGTGCCCGCCGTCTCGGGCGGCCGGGTGACGGTCTCGCGGCCACGGCAGGCCGAGGCGGAGGCGCCGCCGGTCGACGGGGAGCCGGCGGACGGCTATGGCGAGCGGGCAGCGTTCGAGCGCGTGCCGCCGCAGGACCTGGCGGCGGAGCAGGCGGTGCTGGGCGGCATGCTGCTGTCGAAGGACGCCATCGCGGACGTGGTGGAGGTGCTGCACGGCCAGGACTTCTACAAGCCCGCGCACGAGACGATCTACGCGGCGATCCTCGACCTGTACGCCAGGGGCGAGCCGGCCGACCCGATCACGACGGCGGACGAGCTGACCAAGCGCGGCGAGCTGTCGAAGGTGGGCGGCGCCGGGTATGTGCAGTCGCTGGTGAACACGGTCCCCACGGCCGCCAACGCGGAGTACTACGCGGAGATCGTGCGTGACCGCGCGGTGCTGCGCCGCCTGGTGCAGGCGGGGACCCGCATCACCCAGATGGGGTACGCGGCGGACGGGGACGTCGACGACATCGTGGACTCGGCACAGGCCGAGGTCTTCGCGGTGACGGAGCAGCGGACCAGCGAGGACTACCTGCCGCTGGGTCAGATCATGGAGGGCGCGCTCGACGAGATCGAGGCGATCAGCAACCGCAGCGGCGAGATGACGGGGGTGCCGACGGGCTTCACCGACCTGGACTCGCTGACGAACGGGCTGCACCCGGGGCAGATGATCGTGATCGCGGCGAGGCCGGCGATGGGGAAGGCGCTGGCGCTCGACACCCCACTGCCCACCCCGACCGGGTGGACCACCATGGGCGAGGTGAGGACTGGTGACTATCTGCTCGACGCTTCGGGGAAGCCGACCCGGGTGGTGGCCGCTACCGAGGTGATGACGGGGCGTCCGTGCTACCAGGTCGTTTTCGACGACGGTACGAGGGTCATCGCCGATGCGGATCACGAGTGGCTCACCGACACGCGGGCGTCGCGCAAGTCTGCGCAGGCCGCCGCCGTCGGGTATGGCGTGCAGCGGAACCAGCGTGTCTTCGCCTCGGTCAAGACCACCAAGGAAATCGCCGAGACGCTCCGCTGCGACACAGCCGACCGGCGCAAGAACCACACCGTGAAGAACACGGCGCCTCTGGCTCTCCCTGCACAGGAGTTGCCTGTTCCGCCGTACGTGCTGGGTCTGTGGCTCGGTGACGGGCACAGCAACGCCGCAAGGATCACGACGGCGGATGCGGAGATCGTTCGGCGCATGGCCGACGAGGGCTTCGAGGTTCGCCGGGTGGGTGCGGCGTCGATCACCTACGCTGTCAGGTTCTCCGTTGCCGGACCCGAGCTGATCGAGCGGTCCTGTGTGGTCTGCGGGAAGTCCTTCATCCCCAAGCTGGCCCACGTGCGGACGTGTGGCCGGTCTTGTGGGGGGAAGGCGAGGTTTCTTTCCGCGCCAGTTCCGCATGCGACATGTGTGGACTGCGGGGAGGTCTGCTTCTCTCCCTTCTCCGAGCCTCGTTGCGCTCCCTGCTTCAGGAACCACGGCAGCCTGCTGGTGCGGCTGCGTGACATGGGTGTGCTGGGGAACAAGCACATCCCACAGATGTATCTGCGGAGCTCCATCACCCAGCGGAGGGAACTGCTCGCCGGGCTCCTGGACACTGACGGGACGGTCACGAACACCGGGTCGGTGCAGTTTGCCGTCACGAACAAGGCACTGGCCGATGGATTCCGCGAACTCGTCGTCAGCCTCGGCTATCGCTGTGGCACGAGAACCAAGCCGGTAAAGGGGCGATCCGAGCGCTCGTCTACCGCCTATATCATCACGTTCACGCCGACCGATGAGGTGTTCGGGCTGGAGCGTAAGCGTCGTATTCACGCGGAGCGCAGGCGACCCGGCACCCCGAAGCTACGGCAGCGGTTCATCACCGACGTCCGTGAGGTCGGGAGCGTCCCAGTCCGCTGTGTGCAGGTGGACAACGCTGAGCACCTCTACCTGGCCACGCGGTCAATGGTTCCCACGCACAACTCCACACTGGCCTTGGACTTCGCGCGGGCGTGCTCGATCAAGCACAAGCTGCCGAGTGTGGTGTTCTCGCTGGAGATGGGGCGGAACGAGATCGCGATGCGGCTGCTGTCGGCCGAGGCGCGGGTGGCGTTGCATCACATGCGGTCGGGCAGCATGACGGACGAGGACTGGAACCGGCTGGCGCGCAAGATGGCGGAGGTCAACGAGGCGCCGCTGTTCATCGACGACTCGCCGAACCTCACGATGATGGAGATCCGGGCCAAGTGCCGCCGGCTGAGGCAGCGGAACGAGCTGCAGCTGATCGTCATCGACTATCTGCAGCTGATGCAGACGGGCTCCAGCCGTCGTCCGGAGAGCCGCCAGCAGGAGGTGGCGGAGATGTCGCGGAACCTGAAGCTGCTGGCGAAGGAGCTGGAGGTGCCGGTGGTGGCGCTGTCGCAGCTGAACCGCGGGCCGGAGCAGCGGACGGACAAGAAGCCGATGATCTCCGATCTGCGGGAGAGCGGCTCGATCGAGCAGGACGCGGACATGGTGATCCTGTTGCACCGGGAGGACGCGTACGAGAAGGAGTCGCCGCGGGCGGGGGAGGCGGACCTGATCGTGGCGAAGCACCGGAACGGGCCGACGGCGACGATCACGGTGGCGTTCCAGGGGCACTACTCGCGGTTCGTGAACATGCAGGGCGGTCTGTGAGGCAGGTGTGGCTCGAGTCAGCCGCCTCGTCACGTGTTCCGCTCCGTCGCTCACATACAGGACCTGGCGGGGCTGGTTGTTAGGGTCGTGGCATGGACACGGCTGGGGATCGTGCGCCGGTGCGGCTGCGGTCGACGCCGAGCTGGCTGCTGACGCAGACGGCGACGCATGCCGGGCGGCTGGTGTCGGAGGCGTTCGCGGAGTCGGGCGCCCGGCGTTACCACTACGCGCTGCTGGCGGCGTTGGAGGAGTTCGGCCCGGCGAGCCAGGCGGCGTTGGGGCGGCGGTGCGGCATCGACCGCAGCGACGTGGTGGCGGCGATCAACGAGCTGGTGGAGCGGGGCCAGGTGGTGCGGAGCCCGGATCCCGCAGACCGCCGGCGGAACGTCATCACGATCACCGCGGAGGGCGGGCGGCAGCTCGCGCGGACCGGGAAGGCACTGGCGGGGGCGCAGGAGGCGTTGCTGGCTCCCTTGTCGGCCGGTGAGCGGGGGGAGTTGGTGCGTCTGCTGGGCAGGGTGCTGGACCACCACCGTGGGGCGGGCTAGGGGCCGGGCCTGTCCGGCGGCAGAGGCCGATTGTCGGTGCCGGGTGCCATGCTGGGGGGTGTGTACGAGGAGCGGGCGTCGGCGGTGATCGCGGGCGCGGTGGTGTGGGTGAACGCCTCGCGGGTGGACGAGGGCGGGGGGCGGGTGTTGCCGGATGGCTGCATGGATCTGATGTGGGCGGAGGGTGCCCGGGGGCAGGGCCTGGTGGTGGCCGGGCCGGACACGCGGGCGAAGGTGGAGGCGGCAGGCGGGCGGTGGGTGGGGGTGCGGTTCGCGCCGGGGGTGGGGCCGGGCGTGTTCGGCGTTCCGGCGTGTGAGCTGAGGGACGCGCGGGTGCCGTTGGAGGCGCTGTGGCCGGAGCGGGAGGTGCGGGCGCTGGCGGAGCGCGTGGCCGGGGCGGTAGCGGGGGATGTCGGGGCCGTGCTGGAGGCGGTGGCGGCCCGGCGGCTGCGGGAGGCGGCGGGGCCCGGGCCGTGGCGGGCGGCGGTGGTGGCGGCGTTGGCGCGCGGGCGCGGGGTGGCGGAGACGGCGTGGGAGGTGGGGCTGAGCGAGCGGCAGCTGCGGCGCCGGAGCCTGGCGGCGTTCGGGTATGGGCCCAAGACGCTGGAGCGGGTGCTGCGGATGCGGCGGGCGCTGGGCCTGGCGCGGGACGGGGTGGCGCTGGCGGAGGTGGCGGCGCGGTGCGGCTACGCCGACCAGGCGCACCTGGCGCGGGAGGTGAAGGACCTGGCCGGCGTGCCGATCACGGCGCTCTAGCCTTCCGAGGGCGGGGACGGGGAGTGGGGCGCGAAGAGGTCGACGGTGTTGCCATCGGGGTCCTGCACGACGGCGTAGCGCTGGCCCCAGGGAGCGTCCCAGGGCGCCTTCTCCCCGTGGTGTCCGGCTTGGGTGAGCTCGGCGTAGAGCGTGTCGACGTCGGCCGGGGCCGCGCAGAGGAACGCCAGCCCGATGCGCGGCTGGCCGCCGGTGGGCGGGGACCAGTCGGGCATGAAGGACTTGACGGACTCGGCGGAGTCCCAGGCCAGGCGCACCCCGCCGGGGAGGGCGGTCTCGACGTGCGGCTCGGTCTCGGCCCCGGCGGGGATGTCCAGGCCGAGGCGGCGGTAGAAGGCGAGGGAGGCGGCCATGTCGTCGGTGACGATGCCGATGAGGTCGAGTCGGGGTGTGGGTGTCGTTGTCATGCTTGGCACGTTAGGCGGCGCGGCGGTCGGCGGTCTTGAAGGAATCGGACGTGGCGCACGCTGCTGCCGCGATGGCGCGGTCGGCCATGGGGCCTGCCACATGCCCGAGGGAGGCCTGACGGACCCGTTCGGGTTAACGAAGGGGAAGGGGCGAGGACGCGGCCTATGTCCGTGTAAACGTGCGATCGTCTGGGCGTATCAACGCCGATGGTCGTGAGCCGCGACGAACTCCGCGATCCAGGCGGCGAGGCGGAGGGGATGGGTGCGGGGGAGCCAGTGGCCGGTGGGGAGGCGGCGGTGGGTGAGGGTCGGGGTCCAGCGGTCGAGGTCTTCGAAGAGGGTCGGGGAGATGAAGGGGTCGCGGGTGGGGGTGATGAGTTGGACGGGCGCGTGGGCGGTGGGGTTCAGGCGTGGGCGGGCCAGGCGGGGGTGGAAGTTGTCGCGGTAGAGCCAGGCGCCATGGAGGAGGGTGCGGTGGGTGCGGGGCAGAGGGGTGCGGGAGAGGGCCTCGAGGAGACCGGGGGTGAGGAGGGCGTAGATGTACCAGGACTTGGCGCTCTGGGTGAGGAGTTGGGCGAGGTGCCGGGGGCGGGGGCGGGCGAGGCGCTTGCGGATCCAGTGGCCGATGTGGTCGAGGCAGGGGCCGGAGAGGGAGGTGAAGGTGGCGACGCGGCCGCGGGTGCGCGGGGAGGTGGTGAACTCCCAGCCCTGGACCGAGCCCCAGTCGTGGCCGACGACGTGGACGGGCGCGTCGGGGCTGAGGGCGTCGGCGACGGCGAGGAAGTCGTCGGTGAGGCGGTGGAGGGTGAAGCCGCCGCGGAGGGGACAGGGGGCGGTGGAGCGGCCGCAGCCGCGCGTGTCGTAGGCGAGGGTGTGGAGGCCGTGGCGGTCGGCGAGGGCGGTGGCGGCCGGGCGCCAGATGTCCTTGGTGTCGGGGTAGCCGTGGAGCAGGAGGACGGTGGGGCGTGCCGGGTCGCCGCGTTCGGTGACGGAGAGGGTGATGCCGTCCGGGGTCGTCACCTGGCGCCGGCGCGTGGTCATGCGTGTTCGGGGTTGAGGGTGCGGACGGCGGCGACGAGGGGGGCGAGCTCGGGGCGTCTCTCGGCGTCGTCGAGGGCTTCGCGCAGGGCGGCGTCGTTGGTGGGGCGGGCCTCGTCGAGGAGGCGGCGGCCGGCGTCGGTGACGTCGGTGTAGATGCCGCGGCGGTCGGTGGGGCACAGGTAGCGGGTCAGCAGGCCGCGGTCTTCGAGGCGGTTGACGAGGCGGGTGGTGGCGGACTGGCTGAGGACGACGGCGTCGGCGAGTTCGTTCATGCGGACGTGGCCGCCGTCGCCGTCGTGCTGCCGGCTGAGGACCTCGAGGACCGAGAACTCGCGGACGCTGAGGGCGTGGGCGGCCTGCAGGGCGCGTTCGATGTGCGCCTCGATGCGGTCGTGCAGGGCCGACAGGGCGCACCAGCCCTGGGCGAGGCCCGGTTCGGGGCGTTGCTCGGGGCGTTGCGCGGGGCGTTGTTCGTGGCGTTGTTCAGGGCGCGTCATTGCTCTCCGGCTTCCTCCTTCTTCCCTCGTTCCCTCGTCCCCTGGGGTCAGGTTAGCGCAGGGCGAAATAGTCTGCGCTTGCATGTATAGAGCGTCTGCAATTATTGTGTGCGCGGGTCTAGGGCTGTACGCAATGATCCCGTCTCGGGTTGGGGAGGTTCCTCATGCCACTCGCGCTCGTCGCGCTGGCCGTTGGGGCGTTCGGAATCGGCTGCACGGAGTTCGTGGTCACCGGGCTGCTGCCGGAGGTGGCCGCGACCTACGGGGTGTCGATCCCGACGGCCGGGTTCCTGGCGTCCGGGTACGCCCTGGGGGTGGTGGCCGGCGCCCCGGCGATGGCGATGGCGGGGGCGCGGGTGTCGCGCAAGCGGATGTTGATGCTGATGATGGTGCTGTTCATCGCCGGGAATCTGCTGTCGGCGGTGGCGCCGGCGTTCTGGGTGATGCTGGCGGGGCGGGTGGTGTCCTCGCTCGCGCATGGGGCGTTCTTCGGCATCGGCTCGGTGGTGGCGGCGTCGGTGGTCGCGCCGGAGCGGCGGGCGACGGCGATCGCGCTGATGTTCACGGGGCTGACCATCGCCAACGTGGTCGGGGTGCCGGCGGGCACACTGCTCGGGCAGCAGGTGAGCTGGCGGCTGTCGTTCGCGGCGATCGCGGGCGTGGGGGTGGTGGCGCTGGCGGGCGTGGCGGTACTGGTGCCGCGCGGGGCGGGCGACGCCCCGGAGGGGCGGCAGGCAGGGGGCGGGATACGCCGTGAGCTGGCGGCGTTCCGCAACGCGCAGGTGCTGCTCGCGATGGCGATGACGGTGCTCGGCTTCGGCGGCGTCTTCGCGGCGATCACCTACATCGCGCCGATGATGACGGACGCGGCCGGGTACGGGGAGGGCAGCGTGACCTGGCTGCTGGCGCTGTTCGGGGTCGGGCTGGTGGTGGGGAACCTGGTCGGGGGGCGGTACGCCGACCGCGCGCTCATGCCGATGCTGTACGTCTCGCTGGGCGCGCTGGCGCTCGCGCTGGCGGTGTTCACGGCGGCGGCGCACGCGAAGGTGGCGGCGGCGGTCACGCTCGCGCTGATCGGGGCGTTCGGCTTCGCGACGGTGCCGCCGCTGCAGAAGCGGATCCTGGACCAGGCGGCGCAGGCGCCGACACTGGCCTCGGCGGTCAACATCGGCGCATTCAACCTGGGCAACGCGCTCGCGGCCTGGCTGGGCGGGCTGGTGCTCGCGTCCGGGTGGGGGGTGACCACGCCGAATCTGGTGGGGGCGGGGATGGCGGCCGGTGCGCTGGTGCTGGCGGTGGTGTCGGCTCGGCTGGAGCGGCGCGCGGACGACGGCGGGAGCCGTGAGGGCCGCGGGGGCCGGGGGCGGGTGGTCGCGGTGGCGCGGGGGCGGGAGGTCGAGGGAGCGCGCGGGTGAACGGGTGAGGGGTGAGGGGGTGAGGGGGGTCACGCGGTCCAGGGGACGGGGCGGACCTCGCCGGTCTCGGGGAGGGTGGCGTGGGCGAGGGCGGCGGTCATGCAGACCAGCACCTCGGGGGTGTCCTCGCTGTCGCCGACGCCGATCTGCCGCACCTCGCCGGCGGGCAGGACGGCGGCCTGGCCCGGGGGCGATCCGTACGGTCCAGGCGCTGACCATCGGTGGTGCGCCGGCTGGGGGTGGCGGGCGAGGTCATCACGGCGTTGGGCGTGGCGGTGACGTCGTCGGGGGTGAGCTGCGGCCGATCCACGGGCTGACGTTCCAGGCGCTGCGGCCGGACGGGGCGACCAGCAGCGAGCTGGCCCAGCGGCTCGGCGTCACCAAGCAGGCGGCCGGGCAGATCGTCGACGACCTGGAGCGGCGTGGCTACGTACGCCGCGAGCCGCACCCGGCGGGCGGGCGGCGCCGGCTGGTGGTGCTCACCGAGGCCGCCTACCGGCACCTCGCCGTGGCCGGGCACGCCCTGCGCGGACTGGGGGCGGAGCTGACCCAGCGAATCGGCGGGCGGCGGGCGGCGGGAGATGGACCGGCTGCGGCGGCAGCTCGTGCGCGTGGTGCGGGAGTTGGGGGGCGAGGAGCCGCCGCCGCTGCGGCCGGTGTGGTGAAGGGCCGGCGAGGGCCTACCCCAACGCCACGGAGTACGGGGCGAGGCGGCGCGCGAGGTCGCCGGGGAGGTCGGGGGCGCCGCGCACCATCAGGGTGGTGGTGGCGGGCTCGCCGGCCAGGCCCGCGGCGCGCAGCCAGCGCTCCAGCTCCGGGTGGCGGGCGTCGGCGTCGAAGCGCAGCGGTACGCCGGCCGGGGCGTCGGCGGCGAGGCGCGTGATGAGGGCCTGGGCGGTGGGGAGGTCCTCGGCCAGCAGCGGACCGATGACGGTCGAGTCGGGGTTGGGCCAGGCGGCGGCGTAGCCGGTGATCGGGGCGCCCGGCGCCGGCTCGGCCTGCGCGACGAGGAACTGGTCGGCGAAGGACGGCAGGCGGGTGAGCAGCCCGGTGCGGTCGGCGCCGAAGACCGGCAGGTCGTAGGCGAGGACGGCGGGCAGGTCGGCGGCGGTGGCGGGGCGCACGTGTACGCCGCCCGCAGCGCCGGGGGCGCCGGGAGCGGCGAGGGCGCCGCGCAGCGAGGAGAGGGTGGAGACCGTGGTGAAGCCGAGGCGTTCGTAGAGGGGGCGGCCGGCCTCGGTGGCGGTGAGGAAGGCGGCCGGCGTGCCGCATTCGGCGAGCGCGTGCGTCAGCAGCCGCAGCCCCAGGCCCCGGCGTTCGTGGCGGGCGGCGACCAGCATCATGCCGATGGAGCTGATGGCGAGGCGGGGGTCGTCGGCGGCGTAGGAGGTGGCGACGACGGCGGCGATCAGTCCGCCGTGGCCACCGCGAGCATCGGCGTCGATGCCGAAGCCCTGGCCGGCGCTGAGCAGCAGCCGCCACTTGCGTTCCTCGCGGGGCCAGCCGCGGTCCGCGGCCAGGTCGAGGCAGGCGGGCACGTCGGCGGGGGTGAGGCGGCGTATGGGCAGCGTGGCCAGGGCGGAGCGGGACGAGGCGGAGCGGGACGAGGCGGAGGCGGAAGCGCGGGACGAGGCGGGGGTGGTGGTCACGGCCTTCAGACTGGCTGACGGTGTGTCGCGGCGGCGAGTGTTTTTCCGCTCCCCGCGCTCTTGCGGACGACGCGCGCCGCGCGCAGCCGCCGGCCTCGCCGCGTGAGCCCCCACGGCTTGAGGTAGGAGATCGCCGTGTTGAACAGGTAGAGCGACAGGGACACGATCGGCGGGGCGACCAGCGCGGCCGGGTCGGTCACCGGATCGCCGGCCGCGACGGCCGCCGCCGCCTCGTTGATGGTGGTGCGGAACGCGAGCATCGAGGCGATCGCGGCGCCCAGCGTGATCCAGAACTTCACCAGGACCCAGCGGTGGCGGGCCAGTCCCCAGACCGTGCCCAGCGAGAGCACGAGGCCGGTGACGAGCGTGGTCACGGCCAGCGGCGCCAGCAGCCAGTCCCCGAAGATCTTCATGGCGCGGTAGGCGGCCTCGGCGGTGGGCGCGGAGTCGGTGGTGGCGCCGGTGGCGGCCAGCACCAGCAGGCACAGCGTCAGGCCCAGCCAGCCGACGGAGGCGACGACGTGCGCGATGAGGAAGCCCCGGCGGGCGGGGCGGGATAGCTGCGTCATGCCGTCCACGGTGCCGTCGCGCCGCGCGCCGGTCGTCTGACGGCGGGAGTAACCGCGACTACTCGCGGGTGAGTAGTAACGCCATGGCGCGCTTACTCGCTGGCGGGCCGGCCGGTCGGCGGGATAGGGGTGGCCCATGACCGATTCCTTCCAAGATCCGGAGCCCGCCGAGCCCGCCGAGCCCGCCGAGCCCGCCGGGCCGGCCGACCCCGTCGAGCCCGCCACCCGCCGCGCGCTGGCGCACCGGCTGGCCCTCGCGCAGGCCGAGGGCCGGGCGCCGTCCGTGGTGGCGGCGGTGGTGCGCGAGGGCCGCGCGGTGTGGTCCGCCGGCCGGGGCGAGCTGCCGCCCGGCTCCCCCGCCGACCAGGTGCAGTACCGCATCGGCTCCATCACCAAGACGCTGACGGCCGTCGCCGTGATGCGGCTGCGCGACGAGGGCCTGATCGACCTCGGCGACCCCCTCGGCGCTCACCTGCCCACCCCGCACGGCGGCGGCGCCACGATCGCCCAACTGCTGTCCCACTCCGGCGGCCTGGCCGCCGAGGCGCGCGGCCCGTGGTGGGAGCGCACCCCCGGCGAGCTGCGGCCCGAACTGGCCGACATCTTCGGCGAGCCGCCCCACGAGACCCCGCAGAAGCACCCGGCCGGGCGGCGTCACCACTACTCCAACCCCGGCTACGCCCTGCTGGGCGCCCTGGTGGAACGCCTGCGCGGCGCCCCGTGGTTCGACGTACTACGCCGGGAGGTGCTGGAGCCGCTCGGCATGCGCCGCACCACCCTCGCGCCCCTCGACCCCCACGCCACCGGCTGGGCGGTCCACCCCCACGCCGACGTACGCCAGCCCGAACCCGCCGTCGACACCGGCCGGATGGCGCCCGCCGGGCAGCTGTGGTCCACGGCCGCCGACCTGTCGGCGTTCGCCGCCTTCCTCCTCGCCGGGGACGAGCGGGTGCTGGGCGCGGCGAGCCTGGCCGAGATGCGCGCGCCGGCCGTGGCGCCGGAGGCGCGCGACTGGGACACGGCGTACGGCCTCGGGATGCAGCTGTGGCGGCGCGGCGGCAAGGTGCTGTCGGGCCACTCGGGCTCCATGCCGGGCTTCGTGGCCGCCGTCTACACCAGCCCGGCCGAGCGGCTGGCCGCCGTGGCGCTGGCCAACGCCACCTCCGGGCCGCTGATGGGCACCCTCGCCACGGACCTGCTGGCGGAGGTCGCGGCGCGCGAGCCCGCGCTGCCCGAGCCGTGGCGGCCGATGCCGGGCGGGGACGCCGACCCGGAGCTGGTGGCGTTGACCGGCTCCTGGTACTGGGGCACCTACGCCTACGTGCTGCGGCTGTACGCGGGGCGGGAGCTGTCGCTGGGCCCGGCGGGCGGTGCGGGGGCGGTGCGCGGCTCGCGCTTCACGCCACGGGCGGCGGCGGACGGCGGCGGCTGGCTGGGGCAGGAGGGCTACTACGCCGGGGAGGTGCTGCGGGTGGTGCGGCGCGCGGACGGCTCGGTCAGCCACCTGGACCTGGGCACCTTCGTCTTCACGCGCACGCCCTACGACCCGGACGCCGACGTGCCCGGCGGGGCCGCCCCGGCGGGCTGGGGCGGCGGCGTGACGCCGTGAGGCTCCCCACAACGGTTGCGGGGACCGCGGCGGTCGCGGGCGGTCACAGCATGAGCTTGAAGCCGACGTGCGTCGGCCGGAAGCCGATGCGTTCGTAGAAACGGTGGGCTTCGGCGCGGCTGGCGTCGGAGGTGAGCTGCACCACGGCGCAGCCCCGGCGGCGGGCCTCCTCGACCGCCCACCGCACCAGCCGCGTGCCGAGCCCCGCGCCGCGCTCGTCGGCGTGCACGCGCACCGCCTCGATCAGCGCGCGGGAGGCGCCGCGGCGCGACAGGCCGGGGAGGAAGGAGAGTTGCAGGGTGCCGACCACACGGCCGCCGGTGTCCTCGGCGACGACGAGGAGCTGTCCTGGCGTGGTGTCGATCCGCTCGAACGCAGCCCGGTAGGGGGCGAGGTCGCCGGGGCTCTCGCGGGAGGCGCCGAGGGGGTCGTCGGCGAGCATGGCGACGATCGCGGGGACGTCCCCGGACCTCGCGCGACGCATGGTGATGTCCACAGGCTGCAGTCTAAGGAGCCCCCCAAGAGGGGTGATAACGCCTCAAACACCGCGTTTCCTTGAGGGGCTTGTGTCTCGGGCTCATAACGGTAGGGTCAGTTCCGCATCCCGGTGGCGTGATGTCGTCGTGAAGTCCTTCAGTGGAGGAGTGAGCTTCAGGGGATCGGGGGTTGTGGTCGGAGGGCTCGACGGCCGGAGCGTTTCCGGCGGTGAGCGACCGGAGTTGATCGAGGCGAGGCAGGGTCATGACCGCGATATCGGCCGACGACGGCGCCGCCACCACCGGCGAGGGCCAGGCAGGCGGCGCCCGGCGCGGTAAGGCGATGGGTGCGGGCGACGGCCTGGGCACCGGCGCAGGCAGGGGACGGGGCATGGGCACGGGCAGGGGGTCGGGCGCGGGCATGGCGGGCGAGGCCGCCGCTGCCGCCGCCCCGGCGCCGCACCCGCACCCGGCCCAGGCCCCGGTGCCGCCCACCGGCCTGGCGGGCTCGGCGGCGACGGGCCGCGGAGGTTCCGCCGCCTCCCGGCAGCCCTCGCGCGACGCGGTCATCATCCGCCGCACCCTCGCCGAGATCGAGCCGGTCGCCGACCACGCCACCTCGTACTTCTACGCACTCCTCTTCCTCAACAACCCCGGCCTGCGCGAGATGTTCCCGGCGGCCATGGACGCCCAGCGCGACCGCCTCTTCGCGGCGCTGCTGACCGCCGCCGAGCGCATCGACGACACCGTGCGGCTCGTCGAGTACCTCAACGACCTCGGCCGGGGCCACCGCAAGTACGGCACCAGACCCGAGCACTACCCGGCCGTCGGCGAGTGCCTGATGTCGGCGCTGGAGCGGTACGCCCCCCGCAGCTGGGGCCCGGACGCCGAGGCGGCGTGGGTGCGGGCGTACACCGTGATCTCGCAGACCATGATCGACGCCGCCGCCGACGACGAGCTGCGCGCCCCGCCCTGGTGGCATGCGGAGATCATCAACCACGAACGCCGCACCGCCGAGATCGCCGTCCTCACCCTCCGCACCGACCAGCCCTATCCCTACCGCGCCGGGCAGTACGCCGCCGTGGAAACGCCGTGGTGGCCGCGCGTGTGGCGTTACTACTCCTTCGCGGGCGCGCCCCGCTCCGACGGGCTGCTGACCTTCCACGTCAAGGCGGTTCCGGCCGGCTGGGTCTCCCGCTCGCTGGTGCACCGGGCGCGGCGCGGCGACGTGGTGCGGCTCGGCCCGCCGTCCGGGTCGATGACGGTGGACCACGCCTCGGGCAGCGGCCTGGTGTGCGTGGGCGGCTCGACCGGCATAGCGCCGATCAAGGCGCTGGTGGAGGACGTGGCGGAGTTCGGGCGCCGCCGCCCGGTGGAGGTGTTCTTCGGCGCCAACCGGGAGGCGGAGCTGTACGCCCTGGAGGAGTTCCACGACCTGGAGCGGCGGCACCCCTGGCTGTCGGTGCGGCCGGTGGTCGCCGAGTACGCCGCCGAGTACGCCGCGCGCGGCTTCGCGGGCCGGCTGCCGGACGCGGTGCGGAAGTTCGGGCCCTGGGCCGGGTGGGAGGGCTACCTCTCGGGCCCGCCGGGGATGGTCCGCAGCGGCGTCGACGCGATGATCTCCTCGGGCATTCCGGCCGAGCGCATACGGCACGACTTCACGGGGACTCTGACCGCTTAGCAGCGAACCGAACAGCGAACCGAACAGCGAACGGGAACGAACGAGAACGAACGACATGGTGGACACGGCAGGCAGGAACGGCGGCTCCGGCGCGAGAGGACCGCTGCCGGTGCGCGGCAACCGGCCGGGCAGCGACGGCGAGCACGCGCTGCAGCTGCGGCTCGGCAGCGAGGCCCGGGCGGATCGTTTCTACGACGACCAGATGCTGGACCATCTCAACGAGCGGATGCAGGAGTTCGTCGCCCGCCAGGAGTGGTTCTTCCTGGGCACCTCCGACCGGCACGGCGAGTGCGACACCAGCTTCCGCGCCGGCCCGCCCGGCTTCCTGCGGGTCCTGGACGAGAAGTCCCTGATCTATCCCGAGTACCGGGGCAACGGCGTGCACGCCTCGCTCGGCAACATGGCGGAGAACCCGCACGCCGCGCTGCTGCTGATGGACTTCGACAGGGCCCGCGTCGGCCTGCACATCAACGGCCGCGCCCGCATCGTGCCCGACACCGAGATGCGGGCCCTCCACCCCGACCTGCCGGTCGACCCGGTGCCGGGGCGGCGCGCCGAGGTGTGGGTGCGGGTGGAGGTGCAGGAGGCGTACATCCACTGCGCCAAGCACATCCCGACCCTGGTGAAGGCCGGGGCCCGCGAGGCGGGGGACTGGGGCACCGACGACGTACGCCGCAAGGGCGGCGACTTCTTCGGCTCGGCGCTGAACGCCGCGCAGCGCCGCGAGGAACGGGAGGCGCGCGAGCGGGAGGCGGAGCTGGAGCGCGAGGCATCGCGGGAGGAGACGGCGACGGCGGCGGCGACGGCGGTCCCGGGCGCGGGCACCGCGGCGGCGGGGGCGGCGGCAGCGGCCCGCGCCAGGGCCGAGACGGCGTCCGGGGCCGTGCCCGGCGCGGCGCGCCCGGAGGCGGACGGCGGCATCCTGCCCCCGGCCGACGTCGCGGCGTGGCGGGCGCAGGCGCGACGGGCGCTGGAGGAGGCCGAACGCCGGGGCGCGGGCGGCGGCAACGGCTCCTCGGGCAGCGGCTCCTGGTTCTACCGCTAGGCCCGGACAGGGCCTAGGCCGTCTCGGCCTAGGCCAGGTCGGGGGCGAGCAGGGCGCGGATTCCCGGCACGTTGAGCCGCAGGTAGGAGCCGAGGGAGGCGGGCACCACGTCGACCGAGGCCAGCCCCTCCGGCGTGAACGGCAGCCGCACGATCTCGTACGTGCCGCGCGGCTGATCCACCTCGGGCCCGTGCCGCAGCGCGGGATCCATGGAGGCCAGGCGGCAGGCGAAGAAGTGCTGCACCTTCAGCCCCGGCGGCGTCGCCTCGCCCGGCTCGGGCGTGTGCGGCACGGTGTCGACGAACGCCGGGACCACGTCCGTGATTTTCGCGCCGAGCTCCTCGTGCACCTCGCGGTGGAGGGCGGCGAGGACGGTGGGGTCGGAGGGCTCCACGCCCCCGCCCGGCGTGATCCAGTACGGCGGCTGGCCGGGCTTGGTGCGCTTGATGACGATCATCTCGGCCCGGCCGCCGTCGACGAAGTCCAGCAGGATGGCGCGGGCGGTGCGTTTGACCACGGGTTGAGCTGGGGTCATGTGAGACATGTGGCCCGTGCGCCGAGCGGTGAAACCATGACGCCTGTCACGTGGCCGTATCCGCGGCGGCGGCGTCGAGCGCCCGCGTGACGTCCGCGACCAGATCCCCGGCGTCCTCCACGCCCGCCGAGAAGCGGATGAAGCCCTCGGGCACCGGATCCCCGCCCCACCGCGCGCGCCGCTCGGCCGTGGAGCGCACCCCGCCGAAGCTGGTCGCGTCGTCCACCAGCGTCAGCGCGGCGAGGAACCGCTCGGCGAACGCCCGGTCGGGCAGCGTGAAGGACACCACGCAGCCGAAACGCCGCATCTGCCCGGCGGCCACGGCGTGCGCGGCGTCGGCCGGCAGCCCGGGGTGGCGTACGCCGGTGACCTCCGGGCGCCCGAGCAACGCCCGCGCGAGCGCGAGGGCGTTGGCCGCCTGCCGGTCCACGCGCAGGTGCAGGGTGGCCAGGCTGCGGTGGGCCAGCCACGCCTCCATCGGGCCGAGGATGGCGCCGGACTCCGTCCGCCACGCGCGCAGCGCGGCGGCCAGCCCGGGGTCGCGGGTGACGGCGTATCCGAGCAGCACGTCGCCGTGGCCGGCCAGGGCCTTGGTGCCGGCGGCGACGGCGATGTCCGCGCCGAGCTGGAGCGGTCGCTGGCCCAGCGGCGTGGCGAGGGTGTTGTCCACCGCCACCAGCGTGCCGCCCGCCCGCGCCGCCGTCGCCAGGCGGCGGATGTCGCACACGTCCAGGCCCGGGTTGGACGGCGTTTCCAGCCACAGCAGCCGCGCCGCGCCCGTCTCCCCGTCCAGCACGCCGAGTTGCGCGTCCCCGGCGGTGGGCGCGGTGCGGGTCTCGATGCCGAACGCCGCCAGGCGGGCGGCGACCTTCGGCAGGAGCTGGTAGCCGTCCGACGGCAGCACCGCCGTGTCGCCGCCGCGCAGCAGGCCGAGCAGCACGGCCTGGATGGCGGCCATGCCGGAGGAGAAGACGACCGCCTCGGCCGGGGCGTCGGGCGATTCGAGCTCGGCGATGGCCCGCTCCAGCGCGGTCCAGGTGGGGTTGGAGGCGCGGCCGTAGGCGTGGGGGGAGTCGGCGACCTCGCCGGGGAGGTGGTAGTGGGAGGCGAGGACCGGGCCCGGCAGGGCGGGCCGCCCGCGCTCGGGTTCGGGCAGCCCGGCGTGCACCGCCCGCGTGCCCTCGCCGTGGGCCTCCCCCGGCACCGCGCGCCCCGCGGCCGTCATGGCGCGCCCCGCAGCGCCGCCCGCGCCGCCGCGCCGCTCTGCGGCCCGTACGCGCCGCCGAAGAGGGCGGCGTGGATGAGGATGTGGTGGAGCTGGTGCAGCGGCGCCCGCTCGGCGCGGCCCGGCAGCGGGCGTACCTCCTCGTACGCGCCGATCAGCCGGTCCCAGTGGGGGCAGCCGGACAGCTCCAGGAACGCCAGGTCGGCCTCGGGGTGCCCGCCCTGGGCGGCCGGGTCGATGAGGTGGGGGCGTTCGGCCCACAGGATGTTGCCCGCCCACAGGTCGCCGTGGATGTACGCCGGGGGCTGCGGGGGTCCGGCCACCTCGGCGATGCGCGCGCACAGCGCCTCGACGTCGGCGGTGTCGCGCGCCCCGATGCCGCCGGCGTCCACCGCCATGCGCAGCAGCGGCTCCAGCCGGTGCGCGGCGTGGAAGGCAGGCCAGTCGGCGGGCTTCGCGGGCGGCGGGGCGGGGGTGGTCAGCGGCACGGGGCCGAGGTAGAGCGGGCCGGCGGTGCCGTAGTGGGGCGCGGCGGTGTCGTGGAGGGCGGCGAGCTCGCGGCCCAGCCGCTCGGCCTTGGCGGGGGTGGGGTCGGTGGAGGCGACCCACTCCAGGGCCAGGAGGTCGGCGTCGGCCGCCAGCACGCGCGGTATGGCGACGGTGCCGGTGGCGCGCAGCCGCTCCAGGCCCGCGGCCTCGGCGGCGAAGAAGTCGGGGGAGGCGTCGGCGCGGGTCTTGGCGAAGACGGTGTGGCCGCCGGGGAGGGTGATCCGGTAGGAGTCGCAGATCTCGCCGCCCGTCACGGCGTGGACGCCGGTGGGCGCGGCCGGGGAGCCGCCGGCGCGGCCGTCGAGGAGGGCGGCGACCCGCCGCCCCAGTTCTTTCCGGTTCATCGCGTCTCCCTCATGCTCTCGGCGTTTCCCGCGCTTCCCTCGATGTCGCCCTGGACCTCGTCGAGCAGTCCCGGCATGGCGTCCTCGATCAGCTTCAGACAGGCGGCGAAGCCCGTGTCGCCGCCGTAGTACGGGTCGGGCACGTCGAGGTCGCCGTCGGCGGCGGCGTCCAGGTCGTACGCCCGCAGCAGCCGCACCCGGGCGGCCTGGCCGGGGCTCGTGGCCAGGCGCCGCAGGCTCCGCTCGTGGCCCCGGTCCAGGGCGATGACGAGGTCGTATCGGTCGAACCAGCCGCGCCGGAACTGCCGGGCGATGTGCTGCAACTCGTACCCGGCGGCCACGAGTGCGGCCTCGGCGCGCGGGTCGGCGCCCTCGCCCGCGTGCCAGCTTCCGGTGCCCGCGCTGTCCACGACCACGCGTTCGGCCAGGCCGCGCCGCGCGAGGTGCTGGCGGCAGACGGCCTCGGCCATGGGCGAGCGGCAGATGTTGCCGGTGCAGACGAAGCAGATGCGATACATGCACGCCATGATGCGGCATCGTGCCCGAGGGGCACCGGACGATTTCACCGCGGCCGGCGGCGGCCGCCGCCGGCCGGTCGCGGCCGGTCGCGGTCAGTCGCGGTCGAGCACCATGTTCACCGCCCAGGACACGATCGAGATGACCAGGCCGCCGAGCAGCGCCGAGCCGAAGCCGTGGACCTCGAAGGAGTCCCCGGCGATGGCGTCCGTCAGCAACAGCATCAGGGCGTTGATCACCAGCGTGAACAGGCCCAGGGTGAGGATGAGCAGGGGCAGCGCGAAGAATTTCACGACCGGCTTGACGATGAGGTTCACCAGGCCGAAGATCAGCGCGACGACCAGCAGCGTGACCACCTTGCTGCTGTCGCTGGCGTCGTCTTTACCGAGCGTGATATCCACCGCCGGCAGCCAGACGGCGACCGCGAGGGCCACCGCGTTGGCGATGAACTTGATAAGGATGCTCATGCACCAGATCGTTCCAGACATGACCCGTGGCGGGGCAAGGGGTGTGAGGCCATGAGGGCGTTCCGGCTGGAACAGCTGGAGGCGGAACGGGCCGCGAACGACGGCGCCTACCTCCGGTTCATTCGCGAACGCAACATGTCGGTGGGTCTCTACGCGCTCGACGCCGGGCAGCAGGACCCGCAGCGGCCCCAGCCCCAGGACGTGATCTTCTTCGTCGTCAGCGGCCGGGCCCTGCTCACCATCGGGCAGGAGACGACGACGGTCGCGCGCGGCAGCGTGGTGTTCGTCCCGGCCGGGGCGCCGCGCCGCTTCCACCACATCAGCGAGGATCTGCGGGTGATGGTGGTCTTCTCCCCTCCCGAGGGCTGAGCGGGCTCCGGCCGCCTCAGGGTCCGTATCAGGGGCAGGTCAGGGGAGGACCGGGGACGGTGGGACTCCCGCGCGCCGCGTGCCGCGCTTAGCATCGAGGTATGGGTCCCGTTCGTGTGAGCAGAGGAGGCGCCGAGCTGTGAAGGACGTATTCATGGCGCTGCCGTGGTGGGTGCGCTGGATCGCCATCCCCGCCATCGCGCTGGTCGTCTTCGGCACCATGCTGGTCAGCTTCATCACCATGCTGGTGGGCTTCCTGTTCAAGGTGCTGCTCTTCGTCGCGCTGGTGGCCATCCTGATCTTCCTGGTGCGGAAGTTCACCTCCTCCTCGTCCTCCGGTGGCGGCTGGTAGCGGCGCCCGGCCGCTTCCCGCCCACGCCCCCGCCTCCGCGCCAGCCCCCGCTTCCGGTCTCGCTCGCGCCGCCGTCGTGCCGGTCGGCGCTCACCACCAGGGCCGCGAGCAGTGTCGTCACCGGCACCGAGGCGACCAGCCCGATCGACCCCACCAGCGTCCGCACGATCTCCTCGGCCACGACCTCGCTGAACGCCACGGTGCCCACGCCGCTCTGTGCGATCGTGAACAGCAAGAGCAGCGGCAGCGCGGCGCCGGCGTACGCCAGCACCAGGGTGTTGACCACCGAGGCGATGTGGTCCCGCCCGATCCGCATCGCCGAGCGGTACAGCTTCAGCCAACTCGCGCCCGGCTCGGCCCGCTTCAGCTCCCACACCGCCGAGGTCTGCGTCACCGTCACGTCGTCCAGCACGCCGAGTGAGCCGATGAGGATGCCCGCCAGCAGCAGGCCGCGGATCTCGATCCCCGGATAGAGGCTCTGGATCAGCGATGACTGGTCGTCGGTGATGCCGGTCAGCCGCCCCCAGTCGATGAACGCCGAGCCCAGCACGCCGATCAGCAGCAGCGAGACGAGCGTGCCCAGCACCGCGACCGAGGTGCGGGCGTTGACGCCGTGGGTGAGGTAGAGCGTCGCGAGCATGATGACGCTGCCGCCGACCACCGCCACCGCCAGCGGGTTGGAGCCCTGAAGGATCGCGGGCAGGATGAAGACCGTCAGCACCCCGAAGCTCACCACGAGCCCCACCAGCGCCAGCAGCCCGCGCAGCCGCCCGACCGCCACCACCGCCAGCGCGAAGATCGCCGCCAGCAGCAGCATCGGCGCCTGCCGGTCCACGTCCCGGATGCTGTACTGCAACTCCCGGGGAGCGTCGGGGGCGTAGGCCACGATCAGGCCCTGCCCGACGTCGTACTGCTGCGGCGCGTCCGGCGGCACCACCTCGGTGAAGGTGCGCCCGGCGTGCGGCCCGCTGGTGACCTCGACCGTGGCCTCCTGGCAGCCGCCGGTCACGCCGCGCGGCACCGCCACCCCGACCTGCTCGCAGTCCACCTCCTTCACCGCGGTGACCTCGGCGTTCTCGGTCTGCTGGTCGAAGCCGACGCCCGTGCGCTCTCCCTCGCGCTCCGGGGTGCCGCCGGGCCACAGCAGCACCAGGCCGGCGGCCACGACGGCGGTGAACGGGATCAACACCGCCGCGATCAGGCGCCGCAGGTGCGCCGACACGGGGGTGGGCGGTCCGGGGGCGTGCGCGTGGGCGGCGTGCGCGTCGTGCGGCGCGGGCGGGCTCGGCGATGCGTCGTCAGGGGGCAGCACGCACCGATCATCGCTCAATCCACCCGGGCGCTCTGTTCAGCCGGGCCGGTGTGCCGTTAGCGTGAGGGCGCGGCATCGGCCCGATATCGGGACGAGCCGCGACATGTGCCAATCTGCCAATCGCGGGAGCTCCGGGCACGGGGCTGAGAGGGCGCTGCCGCCGCGCCGACCGCCGAACCTGACCGGGTAATGCCGGCGTAGGAAGCGAAGGTCAAAGCATGACCACACGGAACACTGAGGCCATCGGCGCGCACAAGGGATATATCACCGGTTCCCGCCCGGACATCCGAGTCCCGGTGCGGCGCGTGCAACTGACGAACGGCCGGGACGTGACGCTGTACGACACCTCCGGCCCGTACACCGACCCCGCCGTCACCACCGACGTCCACCGCGGCCTGCCGCCGCTGCGCGCGCCGTGGATCGCGGAGCGTGGGCCGCAGGGGGGCACGCAGATGGCGTACGCCCGCCGCGGCGAGATCACCCCCGAGATGGAGTTCGTGGCGATCCGCGAGAACGTCACGCCGGAGTTCGTGCGCGACGAGCTGGCCGCCGGGCGCGCGGTGCTGCCGCTCAACCTCAACCACCCGGAGGCCGAGCCGATGATCATCGGCCGGAACTTCCTGGTGAAGGTCAACGCCAACATCGGCAACTCGGCAGTCACCTCCTCGATCGAGGAGGAGGTGGAGAAGATGGTGTGGGCCACCCGCTGGGGCGCCGACACCGTCATGGACCTGTCCACCGGCCGGGATATCCACACCACGCGCGAGTGGGTGCTGCGCAACTCCCCCGTGCCGATCGGGACCGTCCCCCTCTACCAGGCCCTGGAGAAGGTCGGCGGCAAGGCGGAGGAGCTGAGCTGGGAGGTCTACCGGGACACCGTCATCGAGCAGGCCGAGCAGGGCGTTGACTACATGACGGTCCATGCCGGCGTGCTGCTGCGGTATATCCCGCTGACCGTACGCCGCAAGACCGGCATCGTCTCGCGCGGCGGCTCGATCATGGCGGCCTGGTGCCTGGCGCACCACCAGGAGAGCTTCCTCTACACCCACTTCGCCGAGCTGTGCGAGATCTTCGCCGCCTACGACATCACCTTCTCCCTCGGCGACGGCCTGCGGCCGGGCTCGATCGCCGACGCCAACGACGAGGCCCAGTTCGCGGAGCTGCGCACCCTGGGCGAGCTCACCCGCATCGCCCGCGAGCACCACGTCCAGACGATGATCGAGGGCCCGGGCCACGTCCCGATGCACAAGATCAAGGAGAACGTCGACCTCCAGCGCGAGCTGTGCGACGACGCCCCCTTCTACACCCTCGGCCCGCTGACGACGGATGTCGCCCCGGCGTACGACCACATCACCTCCGGCATCGGCGCGGCCATGATCGCCTGGTGGGGCACGGCGATGCTGTGCTACGTCACGCCCAAGGAGCACCTGGGCCTGCCGGACCGGGACGACGTGAAGACGGGCGTGATCACGTACAAGATCGCCGCCCACGCGGCGGACGTGGCCAAGGGCCACCCGGGCGCCCAGGCGTGGGACGACGCGCTGTCCGACGCGCGCTTCGAGTTCCGGTGGGAGGACCAGTTCAACCTCTCCCTCGACCCGGACACGGCCCGGGCCTTCCACGACGAGACCCTGCCGGCCGAGCCCGCCAAGACGGCCCACTTCTGCTCGATGTGCGGCCCCCGCTTCTGCTCGATGAAGATTAGTAGAAGCATCATGAACGAGTACGGCGACGAGCTGGCCCCGACCAGCGACGACGCGGCCGATGCGGCTGCTGGCATGGCCCAGAAGTCGAAGGAGTTCGCGGAGCGCGGCAACCGGATCTACCTGCCGGTCGCGGACTGACCCTCCGCCTCTTCCCCCTTGGCCCCGGTCGTCGCACCGCGACAGACCGGGGCCAAGGGGGAGTGTCGGCTAGCTCGGCGACATCGTGGGATGCGGCGGTAGCGCTGTAAACGCCCAGCGCAGGGGCCCACGCTGCCCCCGACCATTCAAGCCCTTGCCATGTCACACGGCGGAAATTGAAGACGCTGGGTCGCGCTGCGCACGTTGACCTCTTAGCGACCCGCCAGATAGGAAAAAGCTACCAGTCCGACTACGACGCCCAGAAGGAAGGCGTACCAGGTTTTCTTCCAATCGATGATGATCTCTGGCGGAGGTGGCGTAATGGTTTTCTCGATGCGCTTCGCCGCGCTGGCTAAGCTACCTACGAGCCCTTCCAAGCGGTCGGCTAGGCTGCTCAGATTGTGCAGGCGGTCCAACTTCTTGAACGCGCCACTAGCTACACCAGATGCGCTCTCATATCTGGTGACGACATTCTGAACGTCATCAAGATGAAACCCTCTCATGGCGGCCGTAAGCTCTCGCGCTGCCTCGGAAATGCTATCGGCGACGGCCGGATTAATATCGTCGCTTGCGGCCCGGAGAGTTTCCGCGACGTTTGTGTTGATACTCTGGCTTGTGATGGCGAGCGAATGCGCCACATCTTCATTGATGTTGCGGGCCGCGAGAGTGAGTGAGTGGGCCACATCTTCGTTGATGTTGCGGGTTGCAATCAGAAGCGCTCTTGCAGCATCGGGCGATATTACCCCATCACGGAGAGCTTTCCCGAGTAGCTTTGCCAAGGCGGGAGCCTGTTTGGTCATTTTCGCCAACAGAGCCTTGGTACTCGCATCCAACATCTCTACGGACCCATAGTTGTCGCCCCCGATGAAGGTCCCTGGCCCGTAGTTATGCTGTTCGCGACGATCTTCCTTGTCGGGGTCAGTCGCCGTCATCAGGACTCTTGGCTCTTCGGTGAATTGATACCACCGTAGTTGTCGCCACCAATGAAGGTTCCGGAGCTGTAGTTGTGCTGCGATCCGATATTCGTTGTCTTGGAGGCAATCGGGGCAGAAGCCAGGGCTTCGATGTCTTCGCGAGCCTCGGGATGAGCAGCAAGATAGGAGACGAGGAGGGCTGTCAAGCGCGCGGAGATGTCAGCTTCCGAAGCGGTCTGTTGGCCCAGGGCGGCCGCACCCTCTTCAAGGGCGCGGATCGCTGTCGACTGTTGCTGTTCAGTACCGTGCCGAAAGATTCGGACAAACCGGGTGCGCAAGGCGTCTAGCCGCCCGCCACTCAGATGGCTGATGGCGTTGGCGACGGCTCCGGTGACGATTGCTAAAACGGCTTCATCGAGCACGTGTGAGAACCCCCAAGGTAGGTGTCATGCACGCCGCTGCGCGCATCAGCCATCCTGATACTGCCCACGCGCGGAACTCATCGTGCCAATGATCTTTGATGACTTGCTCACACTTCTGGCCGGGAGGGACAGCAACTCCGGGCAGGCTGGGAGGATCGACGCTACCGTCGTGCAATCTGGGCTGCGGCTTCGAGCGCGAGATGCCAGGGGTACGCGTCCGGTCGACCCTTGCCGGGTTCGTTGGGGACGAACCCGCCTTCGCCGTACAGGACGCGTACCCCCATGGCGCGTAGTGTCTCGATGCTGCGTTCGAATTGGACGTGTCGCACGTAGGCGGCGTTGACGCACGGCATCGTCACGATCGGGATCCCCTTGCCGATGCCCTCGGCGACGAACCCCACTAGGAACTTGTCCGTGATCCCCAACGCCCACTGATTGATCGTGTTGAAGGTGGCGGGCGCGAGCACGGCCACGTCGGCGGGCGGCCACACGTCCGGCTGTGGCGGGAGCTTGTACTGACTGCGCACGGGGTGCCCCGTGAGCTGTTCCAGCGCGGGTAGCTCGGCCTCAAGCCATCGGGCGGCGGTCGGCGTCAGCCCCAGGCACACATCCCACCCGTCCGCCTGCGCTCGCTCGAGGACGGCTGCGACGTTGAGCACGGGCGGGGCGGCGCTGCCGAGCAGGTACAGCACGCGGTTGGTGGTCATGGCGGCAGTCCACCGTGCGGGGTTCGTCACCGCAACTCCGGGCCGTCGTTGGTCGGGTAGCGTTTTAAGGGCGGCACGGATGGACGGAGCAGGATCATGCCCTTCCTCGGCGACGAACACACCGGCAACCGGATCGCGCACCACCGGAAGCTGGCCGGATTGACTCAGCGCGGACTAGCGCAACGGATCCCCTACTCCTACAGCCTGCTCACGCAGGTCGAGTCGGGTCACAAACCGGCGAGCCCTGACTTCGTGGCTGCGGTGGCGCAAGAGCTGTCGGTCGACGTGACGGCGTTGACGGGTCAGCCGTACGTGACCGAACTCCAGCAGGATCGCCTGGCGGAGTTGATACGCCCGATCCGTGAGGCGCTGGACCTCTACGACCTGGGCGCTGATCCGGACATCGCTCCTCGGCCGACTCACCTCCTGGTCGCTGCGGCGGAGCGCTTGTGTCAGCAAGTGCGCGCCACGAAGCTCAACGATGCCGCGCACGACCTGCCGGGTGTCATCGCGGAGATCACGACGGCGGCCTACCGAACCCCCTCCTCGGAACTGTGGGCGGCGCTGTCGAGCACGTATCGCACGGCTCACGATCTGGCGGTCAAGCTCGGGTACTACGACCTGTCCACGGTGGCGCTCGACCGGATGGACTGGGCCGCGTCCCGTGCGTCCGATCCGCTGTTGGCTGCGGTACGGCAGTACATGCGCGGGCTGGTCTACTTCCGGGAGGGCGCGTACACGATCGGGCAGCGGCTGATCGCGTCCGGCCACGGCCTGCTGGGGCAGGCTTCCGACAGCAGGGAACGCCACGCGGTGGCGGGGCAACTGCACCTCGGGGCCGCCATCATCTCCGCGCGCTCCGACGACCTGGGCGCCGTGGAAACCCACCTGACGGAGGCGCGTTCGTACGCCGACCGCATCGGCGAGGCAACCGACGTGCATTGGCTGTCCTTCGGGCCCACCAACGTCGCCGTACACGCGGTCTCCGCCTACATCGAGATACGGCAGTTCAGCGAGGCGCTGCGGCATGCCGACAAGGTCATGCTGCCGAAGGACTGGGCCGTCTCGCGCGCCGCCCACTTCCACGTGGACCGGGCGCGCGCTCAGATGGAGGCGGGGCGCACGGAAGCGGCCCTGAAGTCGATGACGACGGCGCGGCGGCTGGCTCCCCAGCAGACGCGCTACCACCCCGGGGCACGCGAGACGATCCGGGGCCTGGTCCACATCTCCCGACGCACACCGGACACCCTCGATCACCTCGCCGCCTGGATCGGGCTGTAGGGCTTTCACTCTCGGGCCCCCGGCTTTCACTCGACTGTGAAAGTTGGGGGCTTGTTGCGTCACCAGCATGGCTTCTGAAGCGGTGAATCACGCTGAAGAGGAGTGCTGACGTGACGGACTGTGTCGCCTGGTTTCTCGGGCCATTGCTCCGGCTGCTGTTCCCCGCTCCCGGCCGCCATCGAGCGAGCCATGGAGCCCTGGCAGCCGAAGTTGTGGATCCGCCCACCCTGGTTCTGCCCCGTGGCAGGGATGAACTGGTCCCTCGGTACATGCAGACCGCTGAGGAACGGCGGATGCGGGAGCGCATGCACGAGTTGGGCGTGGCCTCGTGAACGGCGCAGGGCCCCTGGCGGTCGGATCGCTCGCGCGGGACATCTCCTGCGACGCGATCGGCCGCGTGACGAGCTTCGAGTTGAGCCGCGTCTGGCTGCGCCCCATCGATGGCGGACGAGAGTGGGATGCCCTGCCCGGCCAGGTCGAGCCGGTGACCGACCACGAGATCAGGGAGTCACGGTGACCAGAGCGATCATCAAGCACGTCCCGTGGCACCTCGGCGAGGAAACCGCCCCGGGTGCGCCTCGGGGGATCTTCCGCGTGGAGTGCGTGGCGTGCGGGGCCAAGTCACAGATTGTGGACAACGAATCTGTGCCGGTCGAGATGTGGGCGTTGCAGCACACGGGCCGGAACATCCATCACCGGCAGTTCAAGCTCTTCACCGAGTGGTTCTTGCGCGTGAGCCCCGCGCCCGGCAACCCCCTCTACGAGTTGGAGGGCGGCGACGGAGGCAACGGCCCCTCGGGGCGCTGATCAACAACCGCATACGAATACCGGACCACCCCGCGCCTGGCAGCAACCGGGTGGCCCGGCTGGGATTCCGCAGAACCCCGGTGCCGATGGCATCGGAGCTGCGGTCGTTGTGATCAACGCGCCTCCGGCCGGGCACTGGGCAAGTCACTGCGTGAAAGGGAATCTTGGGCGATGAACCGGCCGGATGACGACCTGGGATCGCTGGACGGGGGCATTCGACCCTGACGCCGTGCTGTGGGTAGGGGGATCGACTACGTGTCTGGTAGGCGGGATGCGAAGAACGCCGTCGGGGAGTTGGCGGAGGCGCTGACGGCGGCCGGTATCGACGTGAACATCGTGCGGCTGCGGGCCGACGTGGGGCCCGACGGCTCAGGCGTGGTGCATCTGGCCTTTTCCGCTTCGACGGCGCGGGATCTGGCGCTGCTGGCGCGGGTGACGGCGGCGCGGCTGCGGCGGGCGTCTTGATGTGCCCGGGTGGCGCGGGTGCGGTCGCGGCCGGCCGGAGAGTGTTGGGTCGGTGTCCTGCCCGGTCTGGGGTCGGGCATGGCCAGGGGGCCATACGCTGGTTGGCGAATCGGGCGGCCCCTTGCGTGCCCGCCGTAGCGCCCGATTGGCCCCCTGGCCGTGCGCGACGCGGGACCCGGATCAGGGAAGTAGCTCAAGACTCGGAGGCCGTCCACCCAACCACATGTCCCATGCGGCAGGTTCCGGCGCTGCTCGTTCTCAGAAGCAGCATGAGGGCAACCCGGTGCGGGACGCGCCTCGGTCATGGTGGCGAATAGCACTACTGACAGTCGAGATAGTCCTTGCGGATCCACACGTAGGTATCTCCGCCCCACAGGTCGCCCATATACCACGTCTCGTCCGAGTTCCAAGACGCATACCGGTAGAAGAAGTCCTCGCCCTCGCCGATGGTGGTAACGAGCCTGTATTCGGAGCCCGGGCCTTTCCGGACGCTGACACCGTCCTCGGTCACGTGACAGACCGTCTGTGCCTCCGGGGTCTGCAAAGGCGTCCGTTGGCAGTCGAGGTAGTCCTTGCGGATCCACACGTAGGTGTCTCCTCCGCCCCACAGGCGGCCTGTGTACCACGTCTCGTCCGAGTTCTCAGATGCGTAGGGGGTGAAGCCCTGGCCCTCGCCGACGGTGTCGACGAGCGGGTAGTCGGAGCCCGGGCCTTTCCGGACGTCGACACCGTCCTGGGTCACCCAACACACCGTGCCACGGGTCTCCGAGGTCCCGACCGACGCTGCGGCGTCCGACGGCAGGTGCTGATCGGGGATGAGAATCAGCGCCGCCGAACTACCGCTGAGGATCGCGGCCGTTCCGAGCAGGACAAGCCACCGGAGCAGAGGACGACGAGACTTGGCCACAACGGGGGGAGCCATGATGATGTCGCCCTGCTGGGTGATGTACTGCACTCCACCCGAACGCGCGTGGTTCGACTGCTCGTTAGGTGAGTCAGTCTCCACGACCGCCCCGCTCGTGGTCCGTGATATTGATGTGGATGGAGCCATGCTGCGTGATGTTCTGCGTCCCCCGCCCGTAGGCGATGTTGGTCTGTGTCCCTCCCTCCTGGGGGGAGGGAGATAGCCCTGCCAACCTGTGCACCACGCCGTCCAGGTCCGTCGCAGCTTCGGGGTACTCCTCCAAGAACTCGCAGAGCCGGACCGTCCAGTCAGCCCTCAGCGACTCCAGCTCCGATGCGCTTTCCGGACCTTCTCGCACACTGTCGGCGAGAGTGTCGAGCTCGTCGCTGACGCTGTCCCCATCCCGTCGATCGCCTCTGCTGAGCAGCCGAACGAATTCCGCTCGGGCTGTCGACCAGGCGTCGGTTGTCGCCGCAGCCACCAGCGTGGTGCCACCGGTGGCAGCCAGTGCCGCCAACCACCCTTCGGACAACAATTGATACACCCCCAACAGGTCCGCCACGAAACGGCGCTCTAGCTAGGTAATAGTACGCCGCAGGACGGAAAGCCGGATCTCCGGAATAGCGACTCGAATAGAACCCTGGCATATTCGAACGCGTTGTCGACTATGTGACAGAGATCGGCCAGGACAAAGACACAGGCGTTGTCCGGGAGGCGTTCTGTCTCACGTGTCACGCTGGCTCTCGACGCTCGGGAGGACAATGGACCGACTGAGGCCGGCCGCCGCTGTCAGTGGCCTGCCCTAGCCTCGCGGACATGGACGTCATCCTGATCCCCGGCCTGTGGCTCGACCGCTCCTCGTGGGACGAGGTGGTGCCCGGCCCAGGGCGGCGACGTCCCGCTGCCGGACTGGTCGTTCTTCGACGACGAGGCCTCGTCGACCTCGACGACGGCCTGCGCGCGGCGTTCCGCGAGCGCGCCATACCCTCACCCGAGCGCGTCGCCCGCGACCCGCAGCGGCTGACCGACGAGCGGCGGTACGCCGTACCCTCCACGGTCATCGCCTGCGAGTTCCCGTCCGCCACGCTGCGGGAGTGGATGGCGGCCGGCGAGCCGAGCCTGCGCGAGCTCGCCAGGCTCCGCGACGTGGGGTACGTCGACCTGCCCACCGGCCACTGGCCGCAGTTCACCCGTCCCAAGGAGCTGGCTCAGGCGATCCTCAGGAGCATCGGTCCTCGGGGAGCAGCGGGAACAGCCGCGCGATGAGGGCCACCGGGCGGGCGCCGTCGGGCCGGGCCAGGGGGCGTTGCTCCCGGTCCTGGTAAGGGGCGAGCGCCCGCCGGATGGCGTCCGCGACCCGGCTCATCTCCTCGGGCGTCAGGTACGTCACGGCGCTGAACGCCTCGTCGCGGCGCCACTCGGCCGGCGCCCGCCCGCGCTGGGCGAGCCAACGCCGCCAGCTCTCGTCCTCCAGCCCCCGGGCCAGGTCGCCGAGCGGCTCCTCCTCGCGATGCGCGTGCCTCCTCAGGCGCCAGGGGCGCGCCCGGCCGCCGCTGTGCGGGGCCTCCTCGATGAGCCCGTAGCGCGCGAGCTGCCGCAGGTGGAAGGAGCAGAGCCCGGAGCTGTAGCCGAGCCGGGCGGCGGCCTCGGACGCGGTGAGGGTGCCGACCTCGGCGAGCAGCTCCAGCAGGGCCGTGCGGACCTCGTGCTCGCGCAGCTCGGGCGGGGAGGTGAGGTCGTCTTCAGTCACTTTGCAAAGTCTGCTACTTTGCAAAGGGCTTGGCAAGCACTCGACTCGGTGCGGAGAGGGAGAAGGCGATGACCGTTGGCGTCCGCGTGCAGGGCCGGCCCGTCGACTCGTATCCGGCGCTGCCGCCGGAGGCGGAGCGCGGCTCGGTGCGCCGGGTCACGGTGGTGGGCGAGGAGGTTCTCGGCCGCCCCTGCCGGGAGGTGACGGCGGCCGAGCTGGGCACGGCGGAGCTGTCGGCGTTGATCGACGACATGTTCCTGACGATGCACGTGGCCGACGGCGCCGGCCTGGCAGCCAATCAGGTCGGCGTCGGCCTGCGGCTCTTCGTCTACGACTGCCCCGACGACCGCGGGATCCGGCACGTCGGCCACATCGTCAACCCCGTCCTGGACCAGCCCGATCCCGGCAGCCGCCGGCTCGTCGACGACGTCGAGGGCTGCCTGTCCGTGCCCGGTGCGGTCATGGGCGTCCCCCGCACCGACCGCGCCGTCGCCCGCGGCGTCGACAAGGACGGCAACCCCCTCGTCATCGAGGGGACGGGCTACTTCGCCCGCTGCCTCCAGCACGAGAGCGACCACCTCGTCGGCCACACCTATCTCGACCGGCTCTCCATGCGGGACCGCAAGGACGCGCTGCGGCAGATGGCGGACCGGTGCGCGGAGGTCTTCGCGCGGCGGGAGGTCAAGGCCGCCGGCCTGGGGCGGCCGGCGGGCGGCGGTGAGACGGGCGGACCCGGGCGCAACGCACCGGGCCCGCCCGGCCGTTGAACGGACGGACCTGGGGAAAGGGGTCAGAGCGAGCCGCGCCGCCACGGGCCGGTGATGGCGAAGGTGATGCCGGGGGACTGGGCGTTCACGAACAGCCAGTCGCCGGTCCTCGGCTCGAAGGTGGAGCCGCACCACTCCGAGCCCGAGTAGTTGCCGGGGGCCACGGACTTGCCCGGGACGCCGCCCGCCGGGATCACGATCTGGTTGAGGGCGAAGGGGAAGATCTCGCCGTCGGTCGTCAGGCCGTGCACGTACTCGCCCTCGCTGCCGTCCTCGCACAGCACGATGCCGCCGCGCGGGCTGACGCAGATGTTGTCGGGGTTGTTGAGGACGGACGCGTCGGGGGAGGCGAAGAGGACGCGCATCCACTCGCGGCGCGGGTCGTACTCGAAGACCTGGCCCTGGCCGGTCGGGCCGCCGCTGGTGGAGACGATGTAGAGGCGCTCGTTGCCCCACCACGCGCCCTCCAGGCGCTTGAAGACCGCCGCGCCCAGGGCGGCGCCCTGCTCGGCGGGGCGGGTCTCGCCCGGGGCGTAGTCGGGGTTGGCGATGGTCACCCACGAGGTGCGGTACTCGGTGTCCGTGCCGTCCCCGTAGGTGCTGTACGAGGACCCGTCCGGCGTCTCGACCACGAGCATCTGCAGCTCGCCGCCCGCGGCGAGGCGTTCGCTGCGGTGCGGGATGTAGCGGTAGAGGCCGGAGGGGGTGGCGTCCTCGGTGAGGTAGACGTAGCCGGTCTGCGGGTCGACGGCGACGGCCTCGTGGCTGAAGCGGCCCATCGCGCGGATCGGCTCGGGGTCGCCCTTGCGGTCGTAGGGCACCTCGAAGACGTAGCCGTGGCGGGTGCCGTCCGGGCCGAGCTCGGTGGTCTCCTCGCAGCTCAGCCACGTGCCCCAGGGCGTGGGTCCGCCCGCGCAGTTGCGGATCGTGCCGGACAGACTGCCCCAGGACTCCAGGAACTTCCCCCGCTCCGGGTCGAAGACGAGGTTCGTGGTGCCGCCCGCGGCGGCGGGGTTGTACGCCGGCTCGGTGAAGGCGCCGCCGTAGCCGCCGCGTTCGTGGTTGCGGACGAGGGCGATCCTGCCGTCGCGGCGGCGGAAGGCGGCCATGCCGTCGTGGGCGGAGGGCGTCGGCGTGCCGTCGGTCATGACGTCGCCGGTCCAGCCGTAGCTGAGGTATTCGAAGCCCTTGGGGAGCCGGAGGAGTTCGAGTCCGGTGGCCTCGTCCTTCACGGGATACAGCGGCCCGTAGTCCGGGCTGGCGAGCCGCTTGGTCAGGGGCGCGGCCCCGGCGGTGCGGGCGCCAAGGGCGTCGAGGGGGCCGAGCGCGGCGAGCGCGGCGGCGGACGCGGCCGTCGCGGCGCCGCGCTTCAGGAAGCCACGGCGGGCGGTGCCAGGGGTGGTGGTGTCGTCGTTCACGGGGGATCGTCCTCTCGCCTTGGGCGGCGTACGTGCGGGTGGGAGGCTAGTTCGAACGCCGTCGAAGTGTGAGGAACCGGTGCAGAACCCTTGATGAACAGTGGAAGGGGCAGCAGGGACGACTACGGCATCACGGTGGACGACGGGCCGCCGGCGTCGTCACCGATGAATTCGCGCCCGCCGGACGGTCTGAACTGGCATGGCGGACCGCGACCCCGACGACCCCACCGACCCCACCGACGACTTCCGGCGGCTCACGCTCCCGTACCGGCGTGAGCTCCTCGTCCACTGCTACCGCATGCTCGGCTCCCTGCACGAGGCCGAAGACCTGCTCCAGGAGACGTACCTGCGCGCCTGGCGCGGCTTCGACCGCTTCGAGGGCCGCTCCTCGCTGCGCCGCTGGCTCTACCGCATCGCCACCAACGCCTGCCTCAACGCCCTCCAGGCCCGCGCCCGCCGCCCCCTCCCCGCCGCCGTCGGCGCCCCGGGCGAGGACCCGACCCTGCCGCTCGATCCCCCCGCCCCCGGCGCCACCTGGCTGGAACCCCTGCCCGACGACGCCACCGACCCGGCCGCGATCGTCGCCGGACGCGGCAGCGTCCGCCTCGCCTTCATCGCCGCGCTCCAGCACCTCACCGCCCGCCAGCGCGCCGTCCTGATCCTGCGCGAGGTGCTCGGCTGGCCCGCCGACGAGGTCGCGGCGTTGCTCCAGACCAGCCGGCCGGCCGTCAACAGCGCGCTGCAACGCGCCCGCGCCCAGCTCGCCGCCACCCGCGCCACCGAGGACGAGATCACCGAGCCCGACGACCCCCGCGCCCGCGCGCTCCTCGACCGCTACGTGGCGGCGTTCGTGGGCGCCGACCTCGACGCCCTCGCCCGCCTGCTGCGCGAGGACGCGATCCTGGAGATGCCGCCGTACGCCGCCTGGTTCGCCGGGCGCGAGAGCGTGCTGCGCTTCCTGGCGGCCCAGTGCCCGGGGGTCGGGCACATGGTTCGGCTCCGCGCCAACGGCCAGCCCGCCGTCGCCGTCTACAGCGGCGGGCTGGCCCAGTCCATCCATGTCCTCGCCGTCGACCGCGACGTCCGGCTCGCCCGCATCACGGCGTTCCTCGACCCGGCGCTCTTCCCCCGCTTCGGCCTGCCGCGCGCGATGAGCGCGATGAACGCGATGAGCGCGATGAACGCGATGAATACGCCCTTCCTCAACGGTCTCGACGCGCATGGACACGAGAGCCACCAGAAAGTGGACCCTGTTGCTGGCGCCGGTCGGGATCTTCCTCACCGCGCTTGACGTCGTCGTGGTCTCGACCTCGCTGCCGGTGATGCAGCGCGAGCTCGACGCCAGCCTCGCCGACCTCGAATGGACCATCAACGCCTACAACCTCGCCTTCGCCTGCCTCCTCCTGACCGGCGCCGCGCTCGGCGACCGCTTCGGACGCCGCCGCATGTTCGTGGCCGGCATCCTCGTCTTCACCCTCGCCTCGGCCGCCGCCGCCCTGTCCACCAGCGCCGGGACGCTGATCGCCGCCCGCGTCGCCCAGGGAGTGGGCGCGGCCGTCGTGATGCCGCTGACGCTCACGCTGATCATCGACGCCTTCCCGGCCGGGAAACGCGGCACGGCCCTCGGCATCTGGGGAGGCGTCGCGGGCCTGGGCGTGGCGGCCGGGCCGGTGGTCGGCGGCGCCATCACCGAAGGGCTGGCCTGGCAGTGGATCTTCTGGGTCAACGTGCCCGTGGGCCTCGCCGTCGCCGCCCTGTCCGCGCTGCGCCTGCGCGAGAGCCGGGGCGCCCGCGCCTCGCGTCTGGACGTCGCCGGGCTGGCGCTGGCCGCCGCCGGCCTCTTCCCCCTCACCTGGGGCGCGGTGCGGGCCCCGGCCGTGGGCTGGTCCAGCGCGGAGGTCGTCGGCTCGCTGGCGGCCGGGGCGGCGTTCCTGGCCGCCTTCCTCGCGTGGGAACGCCGCGCCCGCGAGCCGATGCTGCCCCTCGCCCTCTTCCGGCGGCGCGGCTTCGCCACCTCCAACGCCGTGGCGTTCCTCCAGAGCTTCTCCCTGATCGGGTCGCTCTTCATGATCGCCCAGATGTTCCAGACCGGGCTCGGGCACTCGCCGCTGGGCGCGGGGGTGCGGATGCTGGTGTGGAACGCCACGCTGATGGTTGTCGCGCCGGTGGCGGGTGCGCTCGCCGACCGCTTCGGCAACCGGCCGCTGATGCTCCTCGGCATGGCCCTCCAGGCGGGCGGCCTGGCCTGGCTGGCCGCCGTCACCGAGCCCGGCGTCGGCTACCTGGCCCTCGCCCTGCCGCTGCTCGTCTCCGGCGTGGGCATCTCCATGGTCTTCCCGCCGGTCGCCAACCTCGTCACCTCCTCCGTGCCGTTCGACGACGTGGGCGTGGCCTCGGGCGTCAACAGCGCCATGCGGGAGGTCGGCGCGGTCTTCGGCGTGGCCACGGTCTCGGTCGTCTTCGCGGCGCAGGGCGGGTACGCCTCGCCCGAGGCGTTCCTCGACGGCTTCGGGCCGGCGATGTGGGTGGCGGCCGGGGTGGCCCTGGCGGCCGTGGTCCCGGCCGCGCTCGCGCCACGGCGGGAGGAGAAGGCCAGCGCTGCGGGAGCCAGCGCTGCGGGCGGTCCGGTCCCCTCGGCGGAGACTACGGCGTCGGCGGAGTCCAGTCCGGCCGCCGCCCGCTGAGGCCCACCGCGCGGTCCAGCAGCGGCGCGTCCTCGGGGACGGGCACCACCCGGCCGAAGCCCGTCCCCGCCCGCGCCTCGTCGCTGGTCTCCTGCGAGAGCAGCTCCATCGAGGCCCGCGCGCTGGCGTCGTCGCACCCGTACGGCTGCCCGGTGGCGCGGGCCAGGTCCCAGCCGTGGAGCAGCACCTCGTTCAGCGCGACCAGCCCGGCCACGGCCCCGGGCAAGGCCACCCCGCCGGCCTGCGTCTCCCCCTCCCACGCGGCCGGGTCCCGCCAGGCCGCCACCAGCTCGTCGAGCTGCCGCCGCAGCCGCTCCCGCCAGTCCCCCGTCAGCGGCGGGGGCGGCAGCGAGCCGGGGTCGGTCGCCGTCTGCGGCCCGAGGTCCTTGCGCGCCGCCGCCGTGAACACCGCCGTCAGGCCCAGCAGGTGCCCCAGCAGGTCCCGCACGGCGTACCCGGGACACGGCGTCGCCGCGCCGAACGCCTCCTCCGGCACTCCGTCGAGCAGCCCGGCCAGCTCTCGGGCGACGGGCTCCAGGTCCGGGTGTGAGTGTCGCGATTCATGCGATGTCGTCATGCAAGATCGGACCGGTGGGCGGCCGGAAACTCATCGGTCGCCTGCACCTACGCCACCGCCACCGCCACCGCCTCGATCTCCAGCAGCCAGGCCTGGTCGTAGATCCCGGTGACGATGATGGTCAGCGCCGGGCTGTGCCCGCCGAGGACCTCGTGGCGGATACGGGCGTTGGCCTCCCGGTAGCGGCGGTCGGAGAGGAAGACCGTCACCTTCGCGAGATTGTGTACGCCCATGCCGGCCTGTTCGAGGACGGCGAGGACGTTCCGCCAGGCGAGGCGGCACTGCGCGTCGAAGTCGGCGGGGACGGTGCCGTCGGCGTCCTCCGGGACCTGGCCGCTGACGAAGAGGGTCCGCGAGGCGGCGGTGACCAGGGCGCCCTGGGCGTAGGAGCGCGGCTGGGGATCGATGGGCGTTATCTCCACGTCGGGAGGATAGGCCCGCGGCCGGGCCGCTATGCTGCTGCGTCACGGGCCCACCGCCGCAAATTCGTCTTGCGACGGCGGGCCCGTTCTGATGTCCCGCTACGCGTGGTGAACGGCGTAGACGGGTGCGTTGTGGCGGGTACCGACCTGGCGGATGCACTGGCGCTTGAGCAGGAACCGGAGGCTGTCGTGCACGCGGGCGGTGGTGAGATCCGGCTGCTCGGCGATGCTCTCGACGCGGACGCGCACTTCGCCGTCCTCGGCGAGGCGTGGCGCGAGCAGCACGGCCACGGCCCATACGTCCTCGGTGATCGTCACCCGCGCCCGCCAGGCGGCGAGCAACTGCTCGGCCGCCGTGGTTTCCACCGCCTCCGCCGCCGCCTCCTCCACCGCCGTCGCGGCGGGCCGCGAACGCTGGCGCGGAATCCGGTCGGCCGGCTTCGGCAACGAGCTGCGGACCGTCTCCGCCAGCAGCTCGTGCATGGCCATGGTCGACCGCTGCTGCGCCTCGGCGAGGTCGCGCAGCGCCCTGGTGGTCTCGCGCTGCGCCTCGGCGACGCCTTTCAGTGCGTTGACGGTCTCGCGCTGCGTCGTGGCCATGTCCCTCAGCGAGTTGACGGCCTCGCGGCGCATGACATTGGCGTCCCGCTGTGCGAGCGCGAACTCCTCGTCGGTCCGGAGATTGCGCTCCTCCAGCCGCACAATGGCGTCGGCGACTTGCTGAGGCATGGCGTACGCCGGGGGAGCCTCCGGGTTGGTGGGCTGGACCTCGGCCTTGTTCAGGGAGTAGGAGCCGTCGCGCTGGAGGGTCGTGATCACGTCCGTCACCCACTCTTTGAAGGGCAGGCACGATGGCTTCGTGCAGCCTTGAACCAGGAGGATCAGCCCTTGGAGGTCGATCATCTGCAAGTCTCGGCGCCAGCTCCGACCTGCGGGAATGCTGAGACCATGACCTCCAGTCACGGTTTCGAGCGAGACTCGGTGCTTCTCCGGAACGTGATCCAGGAGGGCCTTGTGGGTCGTGCTGTAGCCCAGTTCCCGACACACATCCGCAGCCGGGAACCAGTGCTCGCCGTCTGGCATGGTGAGCCGCCGCTCGCGCGCACCGGTCGCCGCGTAGACGAAGTCGCTGACATTGATGGCATCTTGCCGGGCGGGTGCGCCCGGCGTGTTCTGCTGATCACTCACGTCCGGGACGGTAAGCAGATCATCGGCCCAAAGGCCACTGATCAGCCCTAAAGTCACCCGTTCGGATCAATCACCGCACCTCGACGCGCGTGTTGAAGCCGATCCCCGACCCCGGCACGTACCCGTTGCACGGGACGGTCGAGCTGGTCTCCTCCGTCATGCTCGCCTGGACCCACGGGCCGTAATAGGTGCCGATGTACTGCGGGTTGGACGGATTCGGATACCCGTCGTAGCAGTCCACCACCGCGCGGTAGGTGAAGGTGCCCGCGCCCGCCGGGCAGAAGACTCCGCCGCCGCCGACGTTGCCGTAGGGGGCCTCGGGGACGAGCTCGCAGTCGCTCACGTCCGCGCCGGCGGGCGGCGCCAGCGCCACGCTCGTGGCCAGCGCGGCCATCATCGCCACCGTCGCCCCAACTGCCCTTCGGGTGTTCCGTCTCATATCCCCATCCTCCACACGATCGACCCAACTGTGCCTGCCTCGCAGCAGCTTGGTGTCGAACGCCTTCGAACACAAGTCATCTCTCGGCGGCGACGATCAGGAAGTTCGGCAGGTGTACGTAGCTCTCGATGCCATCGATGCCCGACGCTGACGCGACGGCGGGGTCGAGGCCGGGCTCGGCCAGCTCGGTCAGGCGGCAGCCGAGGGCGGCGAGTTCGTTGAGGTACGCCGAGAGGGGACGGTGGAAGTCGGGGCCGTGGCGGTGGGGGATCTCGTACTCCGCCAGGTAGCGGCGTACGCGGTACTCGCCGTGCCGGCGCCAGGTCGTCCACAGGTCCTCGAACGCCGGGTGGTTGAGGGAGAAGACGAACAGGCCGCCGGGCCGCAGGGCGCGCACGCAGGTGCGCATCGCGGGGCGCCAGTCGGGGATGGCGGGCAGCACCATGCTGCACACCACCGCGTCGAAGTCGGCGCCGACGTCGCACCGGGTGAGGTCGGCCTGGTGGTAGGTGATGCCCTGGCGGAGGCGTTCCTCCTGCTCGCGGGCGTAGGCGACCATACCGTCAGCCGGTTCGACGCCGACGAGCTCGGCGCCGCGCGCGGCGAGCATGCGGCTCAGGTAGCCCTGCCCGCAGCCCGCGTCGAGCACGCGGCGGCCGCGCACCTCGCCCAGCATCCGCAGCACGGTGGGGTTGATGAGATAGCGTTTCGCGAAGTCACCGCCGCCCGTAGCCCCCGTCGGCGTCCATCGCCTCCATCTCCTCGCGCGGGAACGCGCTCCACCGCCCGATCACAGACTCGTTCGTCGGCTCGTTGGCCGACTCGTTAGCCGATTCGTTCATGCGACGATCTCCCGGGGTTTGGCAGCCAGCGGTAACCTTGAAGTGACGCACGGAGAGGGGATAGACCGTGACGTTGCCCATTCCCAGATCGTCGAACAAGGTCAACCTCCTGCCGCCCGACTTCGGCAGTCTCACGCGCGGGCTCCCACCCTCGGTGGAGCCCGGGACGCTGTTCGTCTTGGGGGTCAACGGCGGGATGAGCATCGCGCCCGACGTTCGCTTCGCGTTGATCTTCGGGCGCAGCGAGCCCGACGTCCACGTGTGCGTCGGCGCGGAGGACCCGCATGTCAGCCGCCAGCACGGGCACATCACGCGCGACCACGAGCGCTGGGTGCTGCACAACGTCGGCCGGCTGCCCATCCGCGTCTCCGCCAACCGGCTGGTGATCAGCGGCGACCGGGCCGAACTGCCCTCCGGCTACACACCGTTGTTCATCGTCGGCCCCAAGCAGGAGCACCTGCTCGAGGTGCGCGTCGCCGCGCCGGCGGTGCAGGCGGCGGGCCCGGCGGTGGAGTTCGAGGCCAAGACGCGGGAGCGCAAGGTCTGGCCGCTCAGCCCGATGGAGAAGCTGGTCGTCGTCTGCCTCGGGCAGCGGTATCTGCGCAACGAGCCCTATCCGCAGCCGCTGACCTGGGCCCAGGTCGCCACCGAGCTGCGCGTGTTGCGGCCCGAGGAGAAGTGGACGGAACGCCGGGCCGCGCACATCGTCACGAACGTGCGCAAGCGGCTGAGCCGCTCGGTGAGCGGGCTCCTGGAGGAGGAGGTCCCGCCACCGGTCGGCAACACCCTCAACCACAACCTGATCATGGAGCTGATGATCAGCACCACGATCCTCAAGGCGGACCTGAGCCTGCTGGAGGAGAGCGCCGCCGGGGAGGGCTGACGCGCTCGCGCGCGTGCGGGCTCGCGGGGAGGCGGCGTTGGCTCGTCACTCACCGCGGCCGCCGCCCGTCGCTGAGCAGGGCGCGGGCGAGTGAGGTCTGGGCGGCGGTCAGGGCGCGCAGCACGGGGGCGGCCGTGGCCAGCAGGACGACGCCGATCGCGGTGTGGAACGCGATGTCGGCGGCGCGCGAGTCGATGTCGAACATCAGGTCCAGCAGACCCGCCTCGCCCTCGTCGCGCGGGATCGGCCAGGACCACAGGCCGTAGAGCAGCTGGCCGACGCCGCCGACGGTCCAGACCAGGGCGAGGCTGAAGGTGACGATGCGCAGCGGGAAGGAGACCAGGGCGTGGGTGAAGTCGCGCCAGGACTGCGGGTCGCTCAGCGCCCGCACCACGCCGCCCCCCCGCGCGCGGTAGGCGGGCGCGGGCAGCGCGCGGCCCGTGACGGCCTCGACGTGGCGGCGTTCCAGCGCGGCGAAGCCCCGGGCGGCGGCCAGGGTCGCGGCCAGGATCGGGAGGCCGAGCCAGATCGGGAGGGTGCCGAGACCGGCCGCGAAGCCGGTCACGGCGGTAACGAACGCCGCCACGCCGAGCGGCAGTCCGGCGAGCAGGTAGCCGAGCCGGGGGCCGAGGCCGCCGGCGGCGGGAGTCGAGGGCGCCGAGTGCGCCGTGTGCGCCTGGGGCCGGGGGGTGGTCGGGAGCGCTGAGAGCGGTGTCGTCGCGGTCATGCCCTTACGGTCGCGCGGCTCGCCGGGCGCGGCCAGCCGCGTGGGACCCCGGCGGAGGTGGTGCTAGCACCACCTCGGTCCTCAGCGGCCGCGCTCCGCGCCGCCGTTGACCTGGATGATCTGGGAGGTGATGTGCCCGGCGGCGTGGGAGGCCAGCCAGTGCAGGGTCTCGGCGATGTCGCCGGGCTCGGCGGCGCGGCGGGTGAGGGTCTCGGCGACGAGGCGGTCGTGGCGTTCGGCGGTCATGGCACCGCCGAAGAACTCGGTGTCGTCGACGACGCCGGGGGCGACGACGTTGACCGTGACGCCGCGCGGGCCCAGCGCGCGGGCGAGGTCGAAGGCGTAGGGGTGGAGCGCGGCCTTGCTCGCGGCGTAGGCGCCGGAGCCCGAGCCCCGGTAGGCGGCGATGGAGGAGAGGAACAGCACGCGGCCGCCGGGTGAGGCGAGGCGGTCGCGCAGGGCCTCGGTCAGCAGCACGGCGGTGAGGGTGTTGAGGCGGAAGTTGACCGTCCAGTCGTGGGCCGCCGAGGCGAGGGGGTCGGCGGTGTCGCGGCGCGGCTCCAGGCAGCCGTTGCCGCCCGCGCTGTTGACCAGGACGTCGACCGTGCCGAAGCGCTCGGCGATGAACGCCGCGGCGCGGGCGGCGTCGTCGGGCTCGGTGAGGTCGGCGGGGCAGGGCACCGCCGACCCGTCGAGCTCGGCCGCGGCCCGCTCCAGCGCCTCGCGGCGGCGCCCGATGAGGACCGTGGTGTCGCCGCCGCGGGCGAAGCAGCGGGCCGCGGCCAGGCCGATGCCGGTGCCGCCGCCGCTGATCACGACCGTGCGGGGGGTGGTGGGAGCGGTCATGGGGGGAAACCTAACTCACGGCGGTGCGTGCATGTCTCGGCGCCACTCCCGGCCTGTGGGAACGCTGAGAGCCTCACGAGAACACGAGAAGGTTCGCTCCCGAGCACTGCGGAACCGCGCCAACCGAGACCTGGGGCTGCCCACGATTCGCTATTGTGCTCCGCACGCGCGGGGGCCGCCGCCGCAACTACTCTTTGCGACGACGGCCCCTGCGCCACTCCCGGCGGGTCACGCGTGGTGGAGGGCGTAGACCGGCGCGTCGTGGATGGTGCCGATCTGGCGGATGCACTGGCGCTTCAGCAGGAAGCGGAGGCTGTCGTGTACCCGGGCCGTGGTCAGCCCGGTCCGATCCGCGATGTTCTCGATGCTGAGCCGGGTTTCGCCCCGCTCGGCGAGCGCGGGCGCGAGCAGCACGGCGACGGACCACACGTCCTCGGTGATTGTCACCCGGGCCCGCCACGAGGCGAGCAGTTGCTCAGCGGTCATCCCGCCTGACCCCGGGGCGGACACGGAAGGCTGGCGTGACAGACGCGCCGACTCCTCCTGGACATCGCGAGTGGGGAGCCGGTCCACCATCTTCTCCAGGGCGTCGGCCACCCGCGACAGGTTCCGTGACGTGTCCTTCATGACGTTGACGGTTTCCTGGCGAGACCGGTTCGCCTCCCGCTGCGCGGCCGCCAACTCCTCGTCGATGCGGAGGTTGCGTTCCTCCAGCCGAACGATTGCGTCAGCGACCTGCTGCGGCATGGCGTAGGCGGTGGGGGCCTGCGGGCCTGCGGGTTGGACCTCGGCCCTCTCCAGGGAGTAGGAACCCTCGCGTTGGACGGTGACGAGGACGTCGGCGATCCAGTTCTTGAACGGCTCGCACTCCCGTTTCACGCAGCCGTTGACGAGCCGGATCAGGCCCTTGAGGCTAACCAGGATCATCGATTCCCTAAGCCCGTGACCTGCTGAAATAATCAATCCTTCACGGGAAATTAGGGTTCGCACTACGGATCGCATGTCCTCTGGGACATGACGACGCAGTGCTTCGGTTGTGTTGGTGTGCCCCAGTTCCTTGCACACGTCTGTCGCCGGGAACCAGTGCTCACCGTTCGGCAGGGTGAGCCGCCGCACGCGGGCCCCGGTCGCCGCGTACACGAAGTCGTTGATGTCGATGGCGTCGCGCGTGTGTTCTTCGCTCATGCGATGGACGCTAAGCAGACCGTCGTCTCAAATGCCATCGAACGGCGCGAAGTTCACCCGTTAGGGCACGGAGGTGAGCGAGGAGCGTCGCTCAGATCGGCGCCTGCCAGGTGACGGTGGTGCCCTTGCCGTCGATCCCGGGGCCGAGGGCGGCGGAGCCGCCGAGTGCCTCGGCGCGGCGGCGCAGGTTGCGCAGGCCGGACTCGTCGATGCCGTCGGCGTCCTCGGGGAGGCCGACGCCGTCGTCGGCGACGGTGAGGCGTACGGCGTCCCCCGTCGCGTCGATGCGCACGTCGAGGCGGGTGGGGTCGGCGTGGCGGGCGGCGTTGGAGAGGGCCTCGCGCAGGGCGGCGAGGAGGTTGCGGGCCACCTCTGCCGGGACGCGGGCGTCGACCGGGCCGGAGAAGCTGACCGAGGGCCTGAAGCCGATGGTCTGCGCGACCGCGCCCGTCTCGCGCAGCGCGCGGGTGCGCAGGCCGCTGGGGACCTCGTCCGGATGCTGCTGGAGGGCGAAGATCGCGGTGCGGATCTCCTGGACGGTGGCGTCCAGCTCGCGCAGCGCGGAGCCGATGCGGTCGGCGACGCCGGGGGCGGCGTTGGGGGCACCTCCCAGGCCCTCAGGGGCCTGGGGGAGGCTGGCGCGCTGGGCGCCCTCCAGGATCATGCCGACGGCGAAGAGCCGCTGGATGACGAGGTCGTGCAGGTCGCGGGCGATGCGGTCGCGGTCCTCCAGCACGGCGAGCTGCTCGCGGTCCACCCGGGCCCGGGTGAGGACGAGGGCGAGCGCGGCGTGCTGGGCGAACTGGGTGGCCAGGGCCCGCTCGGGCACGGAGAAGGGGGCGGCGTCCCGGGGGCGGGCCAGGGCCAGCGCGCCGACGATCCGGCCGTCGCTGGCCAGCGGCAGCGCCATGGCGGGGCCGTAGCGGCGGGCCAGTTCGGGGCTGATGAACGCCGGGTCGTCGACGTAGACGGGCTCGCCCGCGAGCACGCGGTCCAGGGGCGGGGCGTCGACGGGCAGGACGGTGCCGAGCAGGCCGCCGGGCTCGTCGGCGCTGACGGCGACGATCTCCAGTCCCTCCCCGGAGGGTTCCAGGACGGCGGCCACGGCGGCGTCGGCCAGCCGCCTGGCCTGCTCGGCGACGACGGCGAGGGCGTGGTCGGCGTCCTCGGAGAGGAGGGATGTGGCCAGCTCCAGGCTGCCGTCCATCCAGCGGGACTGCTGCCGCACCGCCTCGTACAGGCGGGCGTTGCCGACGGCGATGCCCGCCTCGGTGGCGAGGATCCGCATGATCTGGATGTCGTCGGCGGTGAAGGTGTGGCCGCCCGCCTTGTCGGCGAGGTAGAGGGCGCCGTAGCCGGCGCCGTGGACGCGGACGGGGACGCCGATGAGGGAGCGTGTGCGGGGGTGGCCGGGCGGGAAGTCGGCGCAGCGCGGGTCGGTGATGATGTCGTCGAGCAGCATCGCCTCGGCGGCGTCGGTGCTCTCCAGCATCGCCCGGATCAGGCCCTCGCGGCCGGGGAGGCGGCCGGCCGTCTTGTCGGCGGCAGGCTCGCCGTCGTCCGTGCCGTAGGTGCCGTAGGTGCCGTGGGTGACGAATTCGCCGATGCCGCTGCCGTCCTCGTTCAGGACGGCGAGGGCGGCGTAGTGGGCGTCGGCCAGCTCGGCGGCGGTGGTGACGATGCGGTCGAGCATGGTGTGCAGCTCGACGTCGCCGCCGATGGACTCCATGGCCTGGAGCAGGCGCGGCATGCGCTCGGCCAGCTCGGGGGTGATCCCCTGCATGGTAGCGAGGGTAATTTGTGGCATTTCAGGAGGAAAGCGGGAGGGGGAGGGGTTGGAGGGGCGTGAGGGCCCGCTCCCGCTCCAGCAGGCGGCGGAAGGGGCCCTCGGCGGCGGCCAGCTCGGCGTAGCTGCCGCGCTGCACCGGGCGGCCCGCGTCCAGGACCAGCACCTCGTCCACGGCGCCGCCGGCCAGCGGGGCGAGGCGGTGGGTGATGAGCACGGCCGCGCGGCCCTCGGTGGCGGCCAGCAGGTCGGCGGTGAGGGCGTCGGCGGTGGGCAGGTCGAGGTGCTCGGCGGGCTCGTCGAGGACGAGGACGGGGAAGTCGGCCAGCAGGGCGCGGGCGAGCGCGAGGCGCTGCCGCTGGCCGCCGGAGAGGCGGGCGCCGTGCTCGCCGACGGGGGTGTCCAGGCCCTCGGGCAGTGAGTCCACCCAGGTGAGGAGGCGGGCGTCGGCGAGGGCGGCGCGCAGCGCGGGCTCGTCGGCGTCGGGGCGGGCCAGCCGCAGGTTCTCGCGGATGGTGCTGTCGAAGATGTGGGCGTCCTGGGCGCACAGGCCCACCATGCGGCGTACGGCGTCGCCGTCGAGCGCGGTGGCGGGGATGCCCTCGGGGCCGAGGGTGTAGGTGCCTGACGTGGCGTTGTCGGCGGGATCCAGGAAACGCAGCAGGCAGCGGGCGAGGGTGGTCTTGCCCGAGCCGGAGGCGCCGACGACGGCGACGCGGCGGCCCGGCGTGAGGTCGAGGTCGATGCCGTCGAGCGCGGGACGCTGGGGCGCATCCGCGTCCGGGTAGCCGGCGGTCAGGCCGCGCAGGCGGAGCGGGAAGGGGGAGGCGGGCGCGGGCGCGGGGCGTTCGGGCTCGCGGACGGGGGCGGGGGCGTTCAGGATCTCGCTCACGCGCTCGGCCGAGCGGGCGACCCGCTGCCGCTGCTGGACCGCCTGCGGCATGCCCGCCACGGCCTCGAACGCCGCCAGCGGCACCAGCACGACGGTCGCCAGCCATACGCCGGACAGCCGGCCGTCGGCCACGGCCCCGGCGCCGAGCCAGGCGGCGGCGGTCACGGTCAGCCCGGCGGCGAGGGCGGCCAGGCCGCCGCCGAGCGCGGTGGCGGCGGCGCTGCGGGCGGCGAGCGCGGTGAGCCGGGCGTCGGCGTCGCGCACGGCGGCGCGGCGGGCGGGCAGCGCGCCGGCCACGGTCAGCTCGGCGGTGCCGGTCAGGAGGCCGAGGACGCGGTCGCTCAGCTCGCCCCGCGCGGGCGCGAGCTGGCGTTCGGTGCGGCGGGCCACGGCCGACACGAGCGCGGGGACGGCCACGCCCGCGACCAGCAGCCCGGCGGCGAGCGCGGCCCCGGCGGCGGGCAGCAGCCAGCCGGTGAACGCGACGGCGGCGAGGGAGACGGCGGCGGCCGAGACGGCCGGGAGGAGCCAGCGCAGGTAGCGGTCCTGGAGGGCGTCGATGTCGGAGACGAGGCGGGCGAGCAGGTCGCCGCGTCCGCCGCGTCCGCCGCGCCGGGGGACGGCGGACGGCACGAGGCGCACGAGGCCGCGGTAGGTGGTGACGCGCAGCTCGGCGAGGATGCGGAGGACGGCGTCGTGGCTGAGGAGGCGTTCGGCGTAGCGGAAGACGGCTCGGCCGATCCCGAAGGCGCGGGTCGCGGTGACGGCGACCATGAGATGGAGGACGGGCGGTTGCTGCGAGGCACGGGAGATGAGCCACCCGGAGGTGGCCATCAGCCCGACGCCGCTGGCGACGGCGAGCACCCCGAGCACGGCGGCCAGCGCGAGCCGTCCCCGCCCACCCGCCCCCGTCAGGAGGGCTCCGCCCCCCTGGGCCCCCCGATGTTCCCCGCTCGCCCACGCCTTCCCCC